>JBCCVH010000001.1:0-31880 GCA_039195685.1 Bacteroidota bacterium
GCAGTAAGTATATAATTGCCATAAGAAGGATAAAAATATCTATGCTTTTTTATTCCTTCTTGCTATTTCTGCTCTTTCTGCTCTTTTTTTCTTGCAGACGTCATAGGCCATAAGCCAAAGCATACCTGATACTCCTGTACCTACTATAAACACTCCACCACCAGCCAAAGGGTTGATAGGCGCTATGTGCCCTGTGGCCTTTATTACAGTCGTCTCAAGTCCACTAAATAGAATCCCAGTAATAGCGTAACAAGTTTTATCTGGGTGTAAAGTAATAAGATTATCAACCTTAGCTGCAAGCGGCAATGCGTTTGGTTCCTTACCAGAAGCTAGTATAACCGAACTATGCGATAGAGCTGCCATTGCTGAGAGTAAAGCAAAAAGTATAATATTAATTTTTGTTGTTTTCATGGTTTATTTAAGTTATTAAAGTATAAAGAAGGGATGAAACAATTTTGTAACATTCACCTAACAAGGCACAATATAGTTACTTTTTTACAAAAGTAAAAAGAATTAGCTATATTTATCGTATGAGAGTAGGAAAGATGTAGCAACCGCATGATGAATTTTTTAAAAGATCATTCGGAAACCCAAATGTCGCACAAAGCTTTGTAAAGGCACATATTGATGCGGAAGAGTTGCAAAAACTTGACTTAAACACTTTGACATTACAAAAAGATAGTTTTGTGGATGAAAAATTTAAAACTTACTATAGTGATGTTATTTATAAAGTTCGCAGTGCAAAAGGGGAAGGTTATTTGTATTTTTTACTAGAACACCAGAGTACGAGCGACTCATTTATAGGCGTGAGATTATGATCCGAAGCACCAATTATCCATTGATTCAGACCACAGGAATTTAAAGTTGCCCGTCATTGATCCGTTTATACTCCACTCTGGTCAAGAAAAATATAAATTGCCCAAGCAGCTTACAATGGATATAAAAGGATGCAACGGGTAAGTTTGTAATATCCCGAAATCTTATGGGCAAAATGAGTACAGTAAACAACGCTACATCTTTTGTGGAATATAGCGTAGTTATTTTATAGGTTTTTAATAACTTTGTGGCAGTAATTAGTTAACCCTGAAGTATAGCTAAAACGTAAACAACACAAACTATACGGTAATGCGGAGCAGTGTAGAGCATCTGCTGAAACCACAAAAAACCTTCCGTATCTGTCACAATCAATAGTTGCCTTTGTTAGTTGAATTTTGATTGCCACCTAAAAGCTAGCGTCTTTGGGCAATGATTTTTTTACAGCAATTGCAAGGTTTTGCATAAAAGGTGTAAAAAAGCTTGCAACTTTTGCTCAAAAAAAGTGTCCATTTTATGTTCAAAAACGTTATTTATAGGCTCTATTCGTATCTTAATTGAATACTTCAGGGTTAACTAATTAGCGCCTAATGGCTGTGTGGTTTTTGATTTCTTCATGCAATAGTGTGTCCTACTTTTCATATACGCTTGCTCTTTAGTGTGTTCATCGTCATAGACAACTACAGCAACTTGTGGGTAATAACAAATACATTTAGGGGACTTAAAAAAACTATTCCAATAAGACCAACTCCACATATTAAGGTAGTGCATAGCAGCCATATATAACGGAAAGAAAAATAAATCTAGCAGCTCATTGAAGCACTCTATCGAAATGATGAAAAATAGGAATGCACGGCATCTAGCACTCAGGTCGGTTAAGGTTGGGTTGGCTAGATCATCCTATTTTTTGCACATTATGTGCGTTCATTAAGCTTTATATAGCCGTTTAAGTGCATAGAAATAGCGCTATGCGCTGTACAGAAATGTATTGGATTTGTTTATTTTTACTTTTTTTGTTACCCTTAAATTAATGTGTTGCAAAAACGTATATCATATGTATTTGTTTTTGCCAGTATTTTGTATAATATTTGCGGCATGGATACAGAAAAATACAAAGGAAAAGTCGTACACAAAGTAACCAAGAAACGTGGGTATAAGTTTATTGCCGTTGCGAAGCAGATGGGAATAAGTAGGGCTACACTTTATAAAAATTTAAAGAAATCACATTTAACAGACCGATTTTTAATCAAGGTAGGCGACATTATTCATTATGATTTTGCCAAGAAGTTTCCCAATTTAAAGAATAGTTTACTCTACAAGAGCCATCACGAGCACACATTGACCAATCAAGGAAAAAAAATAGAAGCTTTGTGCAATCTTTATAAGAAGTATACGATGCTCTTAGAAGAGTCAAATAAGCTAACGAAGTTTTTAGTGCGTATATTAAATAATACGCAAGTGGCCTCTATAAAGCGCATTATTGACATGTTTATTAGGAAAAACATAAAACCTACTCCTAAACATAAAAAGAAAGGGTAAAATTCATCGAGAAATACTATACAGCTACTTTGAAGACTGTGGCGAAGAGGAGGCAGTCGCTGCTGAAAAAGAAGAAAAGAAAGCTGAAAAAGAGGTGGAAAACTAAAAAAACACTGCAAAGTTAACCCTTAACCCATGATCATTTTATGGCAAAAGTAACCTTTTAAGCCTATGCTGAAACACCTACCAATAAATTAGTGGGCGTTTCAGTTAAAAGCAAAAACGCTCGCTACGAACTCTTTTAAAATTTGGTTTTCGGCTAAGGCAGGCGTATCTATGCCTTTCAATTTTAGATCCGCTTGATAAAGAGCTTGCAGGTGATGTAATGTGGCTTTTAAAGGGTGGTTTTTAGCTGCTGTTTTGTAATTTTTAATAAAATAAGGATGTATTTGCAATGTCTTTGCTTGTGCATCTAAAGGCATCGGAGGGAGTTGGTGTAGTTGCAATATTTTTAGAAAAAAACTAACTAAGGCGCTGATCATAGGTAGTGCTGGGTTTTTTTTGGTATTTTTGCCAAAGTAATCTATGATTTGGAAGGCTTTGTCTACTTGTTTGTTGCCGATGGCATCTTGCAGTTCAAATACATTAAAATCACGTGCTACTTCTATTTGTTGCGCCACTATATCTACTGAGATAGCCGTTTTAGCAGGTATATTTAGCATAATTTTATCTAATGCATGCGCAAAGCGCTGTAGGTCCAAGCCGATAGCGTTTTGCAATAGCAAGGCAGCTTTAGGGTCGATGGTATAGTGCCGCTTCTGTACATAAGCATTGATCCAGCTAATAATCTGCCTTTCGTATATCTTCGGTGTAGTATATAATATACTGGCTGTTTTTTTAAAAGCTCCTACAAAAGATTTGGCCTTCAGCGTTTTATGCTTGTAAGCGAACACCAATAGTGTGGTAGGGCTAGGATTGGCAAGGTAGGTGGCCAATTGTTTTTGGCCTTCGGCGCGTTGTAAGATAGCCATTTCTTGGGCTTCTTTTACAATAATGACTTGCCGATCTCCCAGCATAGGCACGCATTTTGCGTAGCTTAGCACATCACGCAGAAGGTGTGTCTTGCCATAGTAAGTACGCAGATTGAGGCTTTTTTCTTCAGGGGACAAAGTATGCTTTTCTATATAGTCTACTATTTGGGTGATGAAATAAGTTTCATTACCCTGTAAAAAATACACAGGCGCATAGATTTTTTTGGCTAGCTGTTGTATTATTTGCTCAAATGTCATGATTTACGGGATTATTGGTAGCACGACCAATCATAAGTAAGCCACCAAATGTACGTATTTATTGCTAGAAAGGGATATAGCTAGCACAAAATTAAAAAGGGTTCTACACGTATAGAGCTCGTAAAAATTAGCGCTTTTGTGGCAGGTTGTTTTTATGGCTTATAGTATAGCACATTTCGGAACGATTTTACGCTGATTTTTTCTTCATTTAGCGTGATATTAGCTTTAATAAATGCCATACTTTTGTCCATTAGAACGGCAGCATACGCTTGCTTATAGCTTTCACTTTCTGGCCTGGATAGCGAGGCCTCTACATCATCGATAATTACTTTTTGAGTCTCTTTATTATTGCAAGGCAAGACAGGGTTTACATGTGCTAGTGTCGATAGCTCCATTAATTTTGTCACCATGTCAATTGGATAAACCTCGAAAGACTTCGTTTTCAAAATTTTATCTATAATGAAACTCTTGATTTCCATCAAGGCTTGGTTACCTGTATAGTGGGGTATTTTTAGCTTTAGCTTTTTTTGATATGCTTTGATAATATTAGCCTCTAGCAATAAATTCGCACTTCTTTGGGTGTTTTGCAAAAGTTTTTCTTGCATCATTTTCCTAAATGATGTCAAACCTTTGATTCTACCAGTTCCTGAACACTTATCAAAAAAAGCTTGATCTAAAGCACACGGTTTTTTGGCTACGATATCAGTAATTACAAAATGATGATCCTCATCCTTTGTCAGTACATCATAGGACTTATATACTTGGTGAATAATATCTAGCGGTAACATCTCCCTTGCTTCCTTACTAAAATTCACAATGTTTCCTTTTTCCTTGCCTACAATAGCAGTGTGTTGTTCGATTCCTTTATTTACAAAAAAAGTAAACGGAGTGCTTTTTTCTTCAGTAAAATAGCCTGTCACATGATCGTATATACTCACCGTAGGCTTCTGAAACGTTTCTTCACTGTACAATATCTGCACCATCTTGATATAATCATCTATATCTTCTGCTGTGGCAGAAGTTATTTCATAATATTTTACTTCGATCTCTTTAAAGGAAGGTAATTCAAAATCAGGCACAGCTATAAACTCAACTTCAAAGGTATATACCGAAGACTGCGCTATATTGATGTGCCTAAACTCTTCTTTCAAAGCGTAATTGCCGACCAAGAGCAGTTTTTCTTTCGTAAGAAAATTGTCAACCGCTTCCTTGATCTTGTTAGATACTATATCGGTTAATATTACTTCGCCATAGCGTTTTGTCACAAGGGCTAGATGACCTTGCGAGCCTTCCCTAAACCCTTTTGCATTAACTTGTTGTGCATATGTTTTGACACCGTTTAGAAAAGAGCGGAGATAATCAGTAGAGTCTAGTTGAATAGTAAGTAGCATACGACCATCTACTTGTTTGTGGGCAGTTTGCACAGCTAAAAATTTGAATTGGTACGGATGGAGGGACTTGAACCCCCATGTCTTTCGACACTAGATCCTAAATCTAGCGCGTCTACCAATTTCGCCACATCCGCATGGGCGCTAAGTTACTATTTTTATTTTTATTATCCTAAAAAATCACTCTTATCAGCCGATTAATAGCTTAGCAAGTATCACCTTTAAAAGTTTTATATGCGCTTCAAAACATATTCAACAGCAGAAAAACGTTATCAAGCGTTAGCAGATACCACTTCTATGTTTAAGTTTACAGAGACATCTTTATAAAGCTGTAAGGCTATTTCGTGTGTCCCTATTGTCTCAATTGGGTTGAGTATCTTAATCTGCTCACGTGGAGATTCTATTTGCATCGTAAGGTCAGCGTTTTTGATGGCTGTCGCTATTTGTGCTTCTGTAATAGAACCAAAAATATGCCCTTTCTCACCTGTTTGTAGTGAAAGTACGATCTTGAGTGTTTGTAGTTTTTCGCCTCTGCGTACAGCCTCTTCTGTCAATTTTTTATCCTTATGCTTAGCTTGCTTAGCCTGCTCTTGTAGTCTTTTTCTATTCGCATCGGTCGCCATTTCTGCTAGGCCTCTCGGGATAAGGAAATTGTTGGCATAGCCGTTCGCTACTTCCACAATATCCTGTGCTGTGCCAAGTTTTGCTACGTTTTTCCGTAATATAATCTTCATTTGATGCGTTATGTAAGGTTGTCTGCTACCGTAGGTAACACAGCAATAATTCTAGCCCTTTTTATTGCATTAGCTACTCTGTTTTGGTGTTTTTTACAATTGCCAGTATAAAGTGGCGGCAATATCTTCCCCTGAGCATTCACAAAACTTTTCAAAAATGAAGCATCCATACAATCCATATACGATACCCCCGTCTTGCAGAAACCACAATACTTTTTAGGCACTTGTTGCCTAGGAATAGGCTCATTATTTAGGATGTTTATATTTTTTCTTTTCATGCGTTATCTTTTTGAGAATCATTGGTTTGCTCACTTTTCTGGTTCGCTTTTTCTGTACGTTTTTTTTCCTTATAAAGCACAGCCTCTTCGTCTAAGCTCAACGTCATAAAGCGTAAAACATCTGCACTGCGTCGATATTGCAGCTCTAATGGATCAATAATAGTCGGCGCACCCTTAAATAAAATAGACTGGTAGAAACCATATGCCTTTTTTTGAATAGGATAAGCTAATTTTTTCTTAGAGCTTACCGAACTATGTACAATCTCCGCTTTTTGTTTTTTCAGAAAGGTGATATATTCCTCACTCTTTTTTTCTAATTCTTCTTCATTAAGATCGGGAGAGAAGATAATAATTGTTTCGTAATGTTTCAACGCTGCCATAGGCTCCGAATTTAGTAATGTTTAATGATGCACGTTATTATTGCTTAGCTGTAGCGTCAGCAGTAGCAGTTTGGGTTGGGTTGGGTTCTTTTTTCGCAGGAGTAGCTAGCAGAGTTTTGTCTACTGCCTTTGGTTGACTAGATAAGACTGCTAATGTAGATTTGTTTTTTTTGCGCCCCCCTCTTCGGGTTTTGATGCTCTTTACTTTGATGTAGGTGGTATTAAAGTCTACGAGCTCGATAAAACTCATCTTGGCACCATCTCCTTTTCGCCTACCCATCTTTAATATCCTTGTATAGCCCCCAGCACGGTTTTTAACAGCTGGCAAAATATCATTGAAAAGGATAGTCACTGATTTTTTGTTATGCAAACAATCAAAGGCAAACCTATAAGCATGATTGAGGTTTATTTTAGCATATTTACGCGCATGTGTGATGATGGGCGCAATATTACGGGCAAGTGCCTTGGCTTTCGCATGTGTAGTGATGATCTTTTTATGCTGCAAAAGATCATTACACTGGCCTGTTAACAGTGCTTTTCGCGGCGCAGCTTTTCTCCCTAATGTAGCATTTTTTGGCGTATGTACCATAAGTTATCGATTTATTTTGATCTCTTTTTTATTGTTTTCGTTTAACTATTTTCATATCTAATGAAATCTTTTTCTTGTTCAAAAAAGCCTCTATATCTTGTGCACATTTTTTACCAAAGTTCTCATAAGCCAGTAAATCATTAATACTCTTACCTAAAATATCCCGCAAATAATTAATGCCCTCTAAATGCAAGCTATTCACTACCCGCGCAGAAAGCTCTCCACTTTCGTTAAGTTTAGATAGCGGGGTATCTAGTAGTTTGTTGATGCGCAGTTTATCCTTTTCAACAGCAGCTGTCTCTTCGGTTTGCTTAGGAGCATCTTTTATCTCTTCATTGGACAAGTTGGTATAAATATCTCGAAGGGATTTTATAGCATTATCCAGCGCTTCTTTTGGCGTTACCGTTCCATTGGTCTCTATATCTAAAAGTATCTTTTGATAGTCCGTTCTCCCCCCTACCAACATATCTTCTGTCGTAAAGTTTACATTGATCACAGGTGAATACATTGCATCAATTTCGAAGAAGCCAAAGACTTGCTTTTCTGATTTCATTTCATCTACAGGCACATAGCCGAAATTTTTAGCAATAATAAGTTCCATCTTCATATCCACCTTTTTATCGAGGTGACAGATAATTTGCTCGGGGTTTAATATATCAAAAGCACCAGATGCTTCTGCAAGTTGCGCCCCTGTCAATGTCCCATCTTGATTAGGTTTAAAGGGAACGACAATTTTGTCTTCTTCCATATCTTTCACTTTCTTTAGCCGTATTTTCTTTAGGTTGAGTATGATTTGCGCCATATCTTCTACCACACCCTCTATACTCGCAAATTCATGGGCCACTGCAGGTGAGAAACGCACGCCAGTGATCGCATATCCTTCTGAAAAGGCCAGCAATATACGCCGAATAGAATTACCTACTGTAAAGCCCATACCTGGCGCTAACGGTGCTAAAGTGAAAAGCCCACGGGTATCAGATGTTTTGCTCGATACTATTTTTATGTTTTTTGTTACCTGTTCTACCATTGTTGTTGTTTAAAATCATCAAATATAGGACGTTGCTATCTAGCGGGAGAAGAACGCTATAATCATTTTTTCATCAATATTACCTGGGATGGACTTTCTTGCGGGGATGTCCAATACTTCTCCTTCCATTTTTTCACTATTCCAAGCCAACCAGGAAAAGGCGTTTTCATTAGCACTTAGACTATTTTTTATCACACTCAATTGCTTTGCCTTCCGTGTCAAGCTAATCACATCTCCCTTTTTTAATAGATAAGAAGGTCGATCTACTCGCACCCCATTTACACAAATATGACGATGGACCACCAATTGTCTGCCTGCTGCATTAGTAGGCGAAATACCTAAACGATAGACTGTATTATCCAAGCGTAAATCTAGCAGTTGCATCAGAAGGTCTCCCGTAAGGCCAGGTTTAGCATGTGCTTTTTTTACGAGATTGCCTAGCTCTTTCGCTCTGATGTTATAAGTATATTGTAGTTTTTTCTTCTCGCTAAGCTGTGTACCATATGCTGTTCTGCGCTTGCGCCCTCTGCCATGTTGACCAGGAGGATAGTTTTTCTTTTTGAGCACCTTCTCACAACCTAATATAGGCGCTCCGAAAGTTCTAGATATTTTTGCTCTTGGCCCTCTATATTTTGCCATAGGATATATAATAAAGTATAATGATGTTATAAATGTCTTTTCTTTGGAGGCCTACATCCATTATGAGGTAAGGGGGTCTTATCTTGAATCGCAGTTACTCTCAATCCTGCCTTGCCCAGCCCCTTTATAGCAGCGTAACGTGCTGCACCAGCCCCTTTAATTTTAGCTATTATGGTTTTTACACCTCTTTTCAAAGCGTTTTCTGCACAGGTAACCGCAGCCTGTGTAGCAGCATAGGGCGTGCTTTTCTTTTTACCACTAAATCCTTTTCTCCCAGCAGAGCATGATGCAATCGTCTCACCTTGCATATTGGTGATCGTAATAATCGTATTCGTATAAGTTACTTGAATATTTGCATAGCACTTTGAAGTAACTTCTACCACACTCTTTTTTTTCTTTTTATCATTCATTTTATAAATAATTTTTTCGGGAGGTGATTATCTTTTTTTCTTTATCGCGTTCTGCTTGGCACCTTTTTTCGTTCTGCCATTATTTTTGGTACGTTGGCCTCGTACGGGGCGGTTTTCGCGATGCCGCTTTCCTATGTAGCAGCCTATATCCATCAAGCGCTTGATCGCCAGCATTTTTTCAGCCCTTAGTGCACCTTCTACTTTATAGTTTTCACCTATGTGAGCGAGAATTTTTTTCTTTTCCTCCGCGTTAAGCGCACCTATTTTTTTATCAAAGCTAATGTCTAGCTCTTTAAGGATAGACTGAGAGGTAGATAACCCTATCCCATAAATGCCTGTAAGGCCTATTACAGACCTTTTTTCATCAGCTATTTCTACTCCTAGTATTCTTGCCATATAAACGTTGTTATTTATCCTTGTCTTTGTTTATATCTTGGTTTTTTCTTGTTTATCACACACAATCTCCCCTTTCTGCGCACCAGTTTACAATCCTTACTTCTTCTTTTTATGGATGCTCTTACTTTCATTTCTTTTAGCGTTATAGCGATAGACAATTCTACCTGTTTTTCTTTCGTTTTCTTTCCTGATATCATAAGGCGATAGCTCTACCCTGACTCTATCCCCTTTATGTACTCTTACAAACCTTCTGATCATATTGCCTGTCACATAGGCTAATATTTTCTCATCATTAATCTCTAGCTTCACGATATGCTTACTATGCGATAAAGTCTCTACCACTTCCCCATACATTTCTATTAATTGCTTACTCATGATCAATCTGCTCTTCTATGTGTTTAAAAGTAGTCAACATTTCTGTTTTTCCATCTATAATGCCAACCATTAGCTCAAAGTGTGCTGAGGGACTACCATCTTTACTCTCTACACACCACGCACTCTTTTGTGCTGTGGCACCTTTGCCCAAGTTAGCAATCGGCTCTATCGCAAATATCATACCCTCTTTTATTTTAGGGCCACGCCCTTTTACCCCATAATTGGGGATATTAGGATCTTCATGTAAACTGCGCCCAATACCATGGCCTGAAAAGGTTTTAACCACCCCATATCCATGCTTATTTATCTCCTGCATGATCGCATAGCTTATGTCGCCTACGTGATTGCCAAGGGTAGCAGCTGCTATTCCTTTATATAGTGCACTCTTTACAGCGGCCAGCAAATTTACTAATTCTTTTCCAACATTCCCTATTGCATAGGTAAAAGCTGAGTCCGAATAAAAGCCTTTATGGTATACACCACAGTCAATGGCAACAATATCTCCCTCTTTTAATACTTTATCGTTAGGAGTGCAATGTACCACCTGATGATTGACAGACGCACAAATAGTAGCAGGAAACCCACGGTAGCCTTTAAAAGCAGGCTCGGCACCCGCTAATCGAATATATGTCTCTGCTATTTGATCCAATTTTTTGGTCGTTACGCCAGCTTGAATAGCTTTGGCTATTTCGCCATGTGCTTTGCTAAGAATATCCGCCCCCTCTCTAATACAAGCGATATCCTTTTTATCGGTTTTTAACTTTATCATTAATAAGGTATTGCTGTATTGTTTTTTAGCCCGACCATCATTTTGTCATAATACAACATAGATAGATTACTTTCTACATGCTGTACCATCTCTAACACCACACTCACGATGATCAGTAATGAGGACCCTCCATAAAATACACTAAACTCCTCTGATACCCCTGCCCAGTATGCTACTGAAGGCAGCATCGCAACAAGCGCTAAAAAGAGGGCTGCTGGCGCTACGACAAGGCTGATCGTCCTATCCAAAAAGAGTGTGGTAGCGCGGCCTGGCTTTACCCCAGAAATAAAACCACCACTACGTTTAAGATCGTTGGCTATTTTCGCAGGATTGGTAAAGATAGCCGCATATATAAATGTACTCAAAAAGATCAAAACAGCCTGTAGCGCATTACATTGCCATTTATGAAGCTGTAGCGCCTCCTCTATCGATTTGGCAAAATCTACTTTGTCTTTCAAAAAACTAGCTAGCCACCTCAGTATCCCCACAAACATACTAGCAAAAATAATAGGCATCACCCCTGTAATATTCATTTTAATAGGCAAATGGTGTTGTTTCCCACTATATTTATTGGAATCCATCGTCATTTGTCTCGCATATTGCAATGTGACTTTGCGTACACCTTGGATGAAAACAATAACGGCAATCACGATAAACAAAAAGACCATACCTTCCACAAATAAGAAAAGAGCTGTTTTCCCCTTACTATACCATTCTTTTTTTAACGCTGCGGGCAGCTTAGAGAGGATACCCGTCATAATAAGTATAGATGTACCATTGCCAATACCCTTTTCACTAATACAATCTGCCAGCCATATACAAAACATCACACTGGCAATCATCAGCACAAGCGAAGTAGCTCTAAACCATGTTTTTCCCCAAGTATTGATCCCCAATATAAATTCGTTATTGGTGTTTGCCAATGTAGGGATCCCTTGTAAAATAGCCATTATGATAGCCAGCTGGCGGGTATACTGGTTAATTTTATTGCGACCTGCGGTGCCCTCCTGTTGTAAGCGTTGAAAGTAAGGGATTGAAAAAGTGAAGAGCTGCATCACAATAGAAGCTGAGATATAAGGGGATATACCTAAAGAGAAAAGAGAGTGACTACTTAAAGAAGTTCCAAAGACCTTATCCCAATAGTTTTCTTCAGCTTGCCTTTTAAAGCTCTCCACTACCTTTGCACTATTCAGCCAAGGGAGTAATACATAAGTACCTAGTCGATATATAAAGGCGAAAAATAAGGTATATGCGAGCCGTTTACGCAGCGTTTTAATAGAATAGATATCTTTTATTGTCGAAAAAAGGTTTTTCATTTTTCATTAATAATCGTAACCGTACCCCCCTGTTTTTTTATCGCCTCTTGTGCAGCAAGAGAAAAAAAAGCGGCAGATACATTTAATTTTTTTGCAAAATCGCCTTTCCCATTTAAAATTTTATAAGGCTTACCCCTTTCGACCAGTCGATGTGCTCGGATAAGGGCATCAGTGATCTCTATGGTTTTCGCTTTTTCTGCTAAAAGAGCCAGCTGTGTCAAAAGAATAGGCTGCTTGCGTATTTTATTTGGGCGGTTAAAGCCTACTTTTGGCACCCTCCTTTGCAAAGGCATTTGTCCCCCTTCGCTGTGTGGGCGCGTCTTGTAGCCAGCGCGGGATTGTGCACCTTTGTGCCCTTTAGTTGCTGTACCCCCCTTGCCTGAGCCTTGCCCACGCCCTTTGCGTTTACTTGTTTTTCTTGACCCTATCGCTAGGGATAATGTATGTAGCTCCATAACCTATGTGATAGCGACTAAGTGTTTAATTTTTTTGATCATACCCTCAATAGCTGCTGTCGGTGTGTGGCTTACAGCGTGATTGATTTTGCGTAGTCCTAATGTGCGCATGGTGGCTTTTTGCTTTTTGGTTTGCCCGATAGTACTTTTGACTTGTGTGATCGTTATTTTTTTCATAATTATCCATTAAATACTTTTTCTAGTGGGATGCCCCGTTGTTTTGCTATAGCATAAGGTGTACGAAGCGCCTTTAGAGCTTCGATGGTAGCAATCACAATATTATGCTTGTTACTTCCATACGCTTTGGCAGATACATCGGTTACGCCAGCTAACTCTAGTACGGTACGCATAGCACCACCTGCGATGATGCCTGTGCCTTTTCGGGCAGGTTTGATAAATATTTCATTAGCATTGTACTTAAAACGCATCGCATGAGGCAGTTGTCCATTCAGTAATGATATTCTTACGACATTTTTACGCGCATCATTGGTAGCTTTTTCGATGGCAGTTTTAACGTCTACAGCTTTTCCAAAACCGAAGCCCACCACATTTATCCCATCACCTACTACTACAAGCGCATTAAAGGAAAGTACACGCCCCCCTTTGATTACTTTTGAGACACGCTTATTCTCAATTATCCTCTTTTTGAGATCTAGCTCGTTTATTTTTATAAGTTTTTCTTGTATTCCCATACACCTTATGCTTTATTGATTTTTGCACTCACTGTGTCAAAAAATGTTTTTACTACCCCATGATAAAGATAGCCAGAGCGATCGTAGACCATATCTGTCACCTTTTTTGCTTTGATTTGCACGGCTAGTGCTTCACCTATTTTGGCTGCAGCTGCTTTGTCTTTCTTTTTTAATTCTCTTGAGTCAACCGCAGCAATTGTATGCCCTTTAGTATCATCGATAAGCTGGGCATATAGCGCTGTATTACTTTTAAAAAAACAAAGTCTTGGCTTTGTAGGCGTGCCCTTTATCTTTTTTCTGATACGGTAACGTATTTTTTGCCTTCTTGCTTGTTTGAGATTTTTTATCACCATTGTGCTAATGCTTATTTTCCATCTTTTTTCATCTTACCCACCAATATCTCACCAATACAGCGAATGCCTTTTTGTGTATTGTTACGCTTGGTAATATAAGGCTCTGGGGGTTTTTGTTCACGTATTTTTGCGGCCACTAACCCTACCAACTCTTTGTCCATACCCATTACAGTCAGTATAATGGTGGGCATTTTTCCTTTTTGTATCACTACGGTAAGGCTTATTTCTGGTGGTAATTTTATATAAATAACATGGGATTTCCCAAGATTAAGCTCTAATATATCACCTTCTACATTGGCTTTATAGCCTGTACCTACTATTTGCAATTGCTTTTGGTACCCTTCTGTAACACCCACAATCATATTATACAATAGGGCACGTGACAGACCATGTAAAGATTTATCACTCTTTTGCGCAGAACTATTGTTAATCGTCAAAGTATTGCCTTCTATCTGCAGCACAATATTGGGGGAAATAGTACGTGTAAGGTCTCCTTTAGGACCTTTCACACTTATTGTATTCCCCTCGCCAACCTTCAGGGTAGCATTGTCTGGAATGATGATCGGTTTGTTTCCTATTCTTGACATAACTTTTTAATAAATATGGCATATTTCTTCTCCGCCAATACCTTTTCTTCTAGCCTCTTTGTCTGTCATGATGCCTTGCGATGTGGATATAATGCTAATCCCCAATCCATTGAGCACAGGTAATAGTTCGTTTTTACGGAGGTATATTCTTCTGCCTGGTTTACTTCTTCTTATTAATTTTACGATTGCAGGAATTTTTGTGCGGGGGTGGTACTTCAGCTCTATAGTGATCGTGCCCTGATAGTTTTTTTTATCATCAAAACTATAGCCCTTAATATAGCCTTGGTCATGCATGATTTCCGTGAGGCTTTTTTTTATGGAAGAGCTTTTTATTTCCACATTAATATGCCTAGCCTTCATGGCATTACGGATACATGTAAGATAATCTGCAATGGGATCTGTAATCATAATGTTGTTTTATTGTTGATTTGCTCAATTTATTACCAGCTTGCTTTGCGTACACCAGGTATATGACCTTTACTGGCTAGTTCTCTAAACTTGATTCTTGAAACACCAAATTTCCTAATATAGCCCCGCCCTCTGCCTGTGATGAAGCACCTATTGTGCAACCTTACAGGAGAAGCATCCCGAGGCAATTTATCTAGGCCAGCATAGTCCTTTTTGGCTTTTAGTTCTTTTCTTTTGGCAGCATATTTCAATACCTTATGCTCTCGTTTCTTTTGTCTTACTACTACTGATACTTTAGCCATTTTATTTTGCGTTGTGTATATCTTTAAAAGGCATCCCAAATGCTCTTAGGAGCTTATAACTCTCTTTCCGATTTTTCGCGGAAGTTACAAAAGTAATGTCCATGCCTCTAATCTTACTTACTTTGTCGATGCTGATTTCAGGGAAAATAATTTGTTCCTTGACAGCACATGTATAGTTACCTTGCTGGTCAAAGGACTTTTCATTCAATCCAGTAAAGTCTCTAGTACGTGGCAGAGCAAAGGAAACAAACCGATCAAGAAACTCATACATATAAGCCCCACGTAAGGTAACACGTGCGCCTACGTTCATGCCAGCCCGTAGCTTAAAGTTAGAAATGGATTTTTTAGCAACGGTGGGGACAGCCTTTTGCCCTGTGATCAGGGTAAGCTCTTCAATGGCAGTGCTAAGTACTTTGGCATTATCTTTGGCATCTTTTAGTCCTTGGTTGATATGGATAGCGCACAATTTTGGGACTTGCATAGGGGTAGTGTACTGCATTTCTTTTTGCAGCTGAGGGATAATCTCCTTATAATATTTTTCTTTTAATCTTGGGATAACCATCTTAGATAAAATGTTTTGTTTTTTTGCTATAGCGTTGCAGTTTGCCTGTTTTATTCATCCTTCTACCAATGCGTGTGGCTTTTTGGGTCTCTGGCTCGACAACCATCAAATTGCTAATATGGACAGAGAGTTCTTTACGTATGATGCGGCCTGGCCCTTTTTGGGTGCGCTTAAGATGGCAAGTGACGATGCGCATACCTTTCACAAGGACACGCCTTTCTTTAGGGAGCACCTTATACACTTCTCCTGTTCTCCCTCTATCATTACCTGCGATGGCCAACACAATGTCTCCCTTTTTGATATGAGTTTTGGTTTGTTGTTTATTGGTTCTTTTCATGGCTTAGTAGATTTCATTGGCAAGGGAAGCTACTTTATTAAAGTTTTTACGCACTTCTCTGGCAATGGGGCTCGGAATACGTGTAGCCCTTGGTTCGTTGTTTTTGGTAACAATAGCTGCCGCATTATCACTAAATCGGATAAAACTGCCATCAGGCCGCCTTTTTTCCTTTTTCGTTCTGACGATTATGGCATTGACCACTTCTTTTTTTTTAACATTACCTTTGGGCATGGCTTTTTTTACAGTAGCTACAATTTTATCACCAACGCTGGCATATTTCTTCCCAGTACCTCCTAAGATACGTATGCATTTTATTTTTTTAGCGCCCGAGTTATCGGCAACATTAAGCATGCTCTCTTGTCTAATCATTACAATTGGGTTTTCTTTACAATTTCTACAAGTCGCCACTTTTTTCTTTTGCTGAGTGGCCTTGTTTGCATCAGGCGCACTTGGTCCCCTTTGCGGCTTTCGTTTTTCTCATCATGCGCCATTACTTTGGTGGTTTTGGTAATATACTTGCCATAAAGGGGGTGTTTTACTCTCCTTTGGATATGTACGGTAATACTTTTGTCTGGCTTATGGCTGAATACTTTGCCAATAAATTCTTTTCTAATGTTTCTTGACTTTCCTTCCATGTGCTAGGCTTTTGTGTTGTTGCGATGTTCGTTCATTATTGTTTTCATCTGGGCGATATATCGTCTTGTTTTCCGTATACGCATAGGATTCTTCAACGGATCAATGGCATGAGCCGTACGTAGGCTATGTAGCTTTTGTTGCTCTTCTGCGATACGCTTTTTAAGCCCTTCTATGGGGCTTTCTCTTAGTTCCTTGATGGTATCCATACTTATGATGGGTTGATATAGTCTTCTCTAATAACCATTTTTGTTTTTATCCCTATTTTACTATCCGCAAGGCGAAAAGCTTCTTGTGCCAATTTTTTGCTTACGCCTTCTATTTCGTAAATAATTCTTCCCGGCTCTATGACACACACAAAGGAGTCTGGACTACCTTTACCACTTCCCATACGCACTTCAGCTGGTTTTTTCGTGAGCCCTTTTTCAGGAAATACACGTAAATAAATAATACCTTCCCGTTTTGTTTTACGGGAGATGGCAATACGAATGGCCTCTAGCTGACGTGACGTAAGCCAGCACGGCTCTAGTGCTTTAAGGCCAAATGTACCGACATCAAGGGTATAGCCTCGTTGGGCTATTTTGCGGATGCGCCCTTTTTGCACTTTCCTATATTTTACTCTTTTGGGTTGTAGTAACATCTAATTTTTTATTATGGTCTAATTAACCTTAGCCCCATTAAATCAGGTGGCAAAGATATAATTTATTTTGCACTATTTGAAGAAGGTTTACCGATTTCTTTTGTTGGAGTTTAGTGTTTCAATGTTGAGGGTGAGATCCCTCTTGCCATATACTTCATGCTTAAATATCCATACTTGTACCCCTATTTTCCCATAGGTGGTCACAGCTTCGTCTATGGCATAGTCAATATCCGCACGCAGTGTTTGGCATGGTATCCTGCCTCTTTTTTGAGGGAATGGCCGTGCTATTTCAGCTCCTCCAAGACGGCCACTTACTCTTATTTTGATGCCTCCTGCACCCGCACGCATGGTATCGTCTAGAGCTCTCCGAACAGCATGTTTATAGCTTTTTCTAGCTTCTATCTGCTCTGCGATGCTTTGGGCTACAAGCGTAGCATTGAGGGCATCCACTTTGGTCTCCATGATATTCACAGTCACTTTCTTTTGTACGCACTTTTCTAGCATACTTTTGATTTCTTGCACCTTTTTACCACTGGGGCCTATCAATAGCCCAGGTTTATTACTGTGGATGGTGACGGTAATGGTATCGGATACCCTTTCAATAAAGATTTGCGAAATAAGCCTTTTTAGTTTTTTTATAAGACTTTCACGCACTTGATAGTCTTCTTGCATACGCTTTTTACAATCTTCTTTCTTGGCATACCAGTTGGTTTGCCAACCTTTTGTATAGCCTAGTCTATTGGCTATAGGATTTGCTGTTTGACCCATACGTTATTTTTGTAGTTTTTTTGTGTTTATATGCGCTTCTTCTAGCCTGGCTAGCTTCGTAGTTTTAGCTTGTTTCGGGGTTGGAAGGCGTAGGTTTAGCTGTAGAAGTGTCTTTTTTGAGCGCATCAGCTGGTTGGTTATTGGTTGCTGCCTTTGGCGATGTGCCTTCTTGGGTTGTCTCGGCTTTCGCTTTTAGAGATACTGCTTCGAGTTTTGGTGCGCCATTGGTTCTTTCTAGAAAGGTGACTTCGCCTTTAGATGGTAATGGGGGGAGGGTGGGTGGGCTAGTCGTGAACTTCGCATTGTCGTTTAATAGCTTTTTTGCACTTTTTTGTGGGGAAAGTGGTTTGCTTTGTTGCGCTTCATCTAGGTAGACTTTTACAAAAATGTGTGATCTGGGCTTACGTATAGGATGCGCTCTTCCTTGAGGAGCAGGCTGTATTCTTTTGAGCACTGGCCCCATATTGACATAGATTTCCTTGATCACTATAGCAGAACTTAGTAGAGACTTACCTTGGTGTTGCTGGTTCAAATTGGCTACAGCGGACCTGAGTACATTTATTATATAGGGTGCAGCTTTTTGAGAAAGGTGCTGAAGTACCTCGATAGCTTGTGTAACCCTCATAGCACGTATAAGATCTACGACTTTCCTAGTTTTTCTAGGGGAAATTCTGATGTTGTTATATCTTGCTATTGCTTCCATAGGTTAATGTTATTTTTTCTTTTCTTTGCCTACTTTGTGCCCTTTGAAGATTCTTGTTTTAGCAAATTCACCTAGTTTACGTTCGAGCATGGCAGAAGTGATATAGACAGGGATAAAGATTTTACCATTATGTACCCCAAAAGTATGCCCTACAAACTCAGGAATAATCATAGACCTTCTCGACCACGTTTTAATGATGGCTTTTTTATTGGCTTCATTGAGCTTGCGTATTTTTTTCATCAAATTTTGAGCTACATAGTAGCCTTTTTTCAAGGACCTAGGCATTATTTGCGTCTTTTAAGGATCATTTTATCTGAATATTTTTTATTTTTTCTAGTCTTTTTCCCCTTGGCATAGAGACCCTGTTTAGAGCGTGGGTGTCCCCCTGAAGATTTACCTTCTCCTCCCCCCATAGGGTGTTGAGAAGCATTTTGTACCGTCCCTCTTACATTAGGTCGCCTTCCACGCCAGCGATTGCCGCCTGCCTTTCCTAAAATAATAGCATTATGTTGCTCATTAGAGACAGTGCCTATCGTAGCGATGCAGTTTTTATTGACCATACGCCGTTCACCAGAAGGAAATTTGAGGACAGCATTTTTTTCTTGGATAGCAATGAGCTGCGCATACGCACCTGCACTACGGGCACATGCCCCTCCTTTTCCAGGGATAAACTCTACATTGTGTATGATAGACCCTAAGGGCATAGCTTTTAGCGGCATGGCATTACCTATTTCTGGCGGGACATCTTCTTTCCCTGCCACAATAGTAGTCCCTACCGTAATGCCTGCTGGTGCGATAAGATAGGCTTTTTCGCCATCCTTATAGAATACCAACATAATAAAAGCACTACGCATTGGATCATATTCAATGGCTTTTACAACACCTTCCACACCATGCTTTTTCCGTTTAAAGTCAATAATACGCCCACGCCGCTTATGCCCTCCACCACGATGGGGGACAGTAACAACACCAGTATTGTTGCGCCCTGCTTTACTTTTGACTGGATACAGCAGACCTTTTTCTGGTTTTTTCTTCGTCAACGAGCTAAAATCATGGGTGATTTTAAACCTTTGACCTGGTGTAGTTGGTTTTATTCTTTTGACTGCCATATGCTAGTAAATTTGCATGTTGGTTTCATATATATCAATCATATCTCCTCTTTTCAGCGTGACGATGGCTTTTTTATATGCGGATCTTTCGCCTTTAATGGTCCTTTTTCTGGTAAGGCGCTGTACTTTCTTACTCTTGTACATAAGGGTGTTCACGCTGAGCGGTGTAATACCATAGATGGCCTTTATTTTTTTCTTGATTTCAGGCTTATTGGCGCTGCATGCTACCATGAAAACATATTGATTTTTGCTATTGAGTGCTAAGGCTTTTTCAGTATGATGTGGTTTTTTGATCAGGAACATAGTTAAGCAAATTTTTCATAGATGAGTGGGAGCGCACTTTCAAAGCAAATAACCTTCGTGGCATACAGCAAATGGTAGGTGTTACAGTAAGCTACTGTTTTAATGTTGTTTTTAGGGACATTGCGTGCTGAAAGAAAGAGGGCAGGTTGGGCTTTGGGGAGCAGCCATAAGATTTTTTCTTTGGCGATGTTGAGGGTGCGGATCATCGACATATAGGTTTTGGTAGAAGGCTTATCAAAAGTAAAATCTTCTATTACAATGATTTGCTTTTTTTGGTTTTTGATACTGAGTGCAGATTTAAGGGCGAGGCGTTTTTCTTTTTTATTTTGCACAAACCCATAATCACGCGGCTTAGGACCAAATATACGTCCACCTCCACGCCATATGCCTGACTTTCTAGAGCCTACGCGAGCCCTACCTGTGCCTTTTTGTTTGTATGGCTTCTTGGTAGAGGCGGTTATCTCGCTCTTTTCTTTGCTTTTGGCAGTTCCTTGCCGGGCACTTTGCTGCTTATTGATAATATCCAGCGAGAGCACATGCTTATGAGGCTCGATATTGAAAATATCCTCCTGCAACTTAACTTTTCTATTGGTTTGTGCTCCTTTTTTTGTCATCACCGTATACTCCATGGCTTTATCTTTGTAAAACAATATAGCTTTTGTTTGGTCCTGGCACGCTCCCTTTTAGGACAACAAGGTCTTTATCTGCTACTATTTTTAATATTTGCACGTTTTGCACTTTGACGCGATGGCCTCCTTTTTGCCCCGCCATTCTAAGTCCTTTAAATACACGAGAAGGGGTAGATCCAGCACCAATAGATCCTGGGGCACGCTGGCGATTGTGCTGACCATGTGTCTTATCCCCTACGCCACTAAACCCATGACGTTTCATCACACCTGTAAAGCCTTTGCCTTTTGCTTTACTCACCACGTCAATAAACTCTCCTTCTTCGAAGATAACGGCAGCCTCCAGTTGGTCCCCCAGCTTTAATGGGCCTTTAGGATAGTCTTTTTCATAGTCTCTAAACTCTATCAGCTTTCGCTTAGGGGTTGTATTGGCAGCTTTAAAATGTCCTTTTAATGGCTTTGTAGTGTTTTTTTCTTTTTTTTCACCATAGCCCACCTGAATAGCACTATACCCATCTTTTGCTTCAGTTTTCACTTGCGTTACCACGCACTTCCCCAGCTGTACTGTGGTACAAGGTACGAGTTTTCCTTCTTGAAAGACACTTGTCATGCCTATCTTTTTTGCTATAATGCCAATCACAACTTGCTCTATTAATTAAAATGAAAATGGGCTAATTACGATGAGTAACTGGCCCCAAAATAACATTAAAAAGTTCAGAGTAGCAAAAATTTTCAAAAATAACACCCTTACTAGGTATGTCGCGCACTTGCTTCATCGAATTAGTGGAATTCCCAATCTACTTGTGCCTCTCCGTAGCTTCCAAAAGAAGCTAGACTTTAGGCAAGTTTAGGAAACACAGCACACGACACCTCCTAACAGCGCTACGCTAATTAACTCATATCTCCCTCCTGTGGAGCTCGATATGAAAAAAATAAACATTTTATGTCCTCTAGATAAAAGAAAAGTTTTATATTGGGGACATGATATTCTCGAAATACTTAATGGAACTACAAAAGCATAGCAAGCTATATTTTACTTTAGAGGACGCTGCAACTGCAACAGATTCTCCGAAAAAATTAATCTCAGCAAAAATATACCACCTCATGAAAAAGGGACACCTAATAAGTCCCCTAAAAGGGCTTTATATAATTATCCCATTAGCACATAGAAATTTAAAGTCCATACCTGCCCAAGATTTGATTGTTCTTGTGATGAAGTATTTGAATATTCCTTACTATGTTGGACTTTTGACCGCTGCAAGATATCATGGTGCTACGCACCAAGCGACCTTTGTTTACCAAGTAGTGAGCAGCAAAAGGATCAAAAAAGAGCTCATAAGCGGAGATATAAGCATACAGTTCATTTACAAAAAAGAGGTAAAAAATGTTGAGAAAATCAAGAAACAAGTCAGTGTCGGCAATCTTGTTTTGTCAAATCCTGAAGAAACGGCAAAAGACATTATGATCTATTATAAGCAGTGCGGTGGTCTCAATCACCAAGCAACTGTACTATCTGAGCTTACAGAAGCCATTAACACAGAAAAACTCATAGCTTTGGCGGAACGATCAAAAAGCCTTTTTTGGGTGCAGCGCATGGGTTATATACTGGAAAAAATAGATACTTTTTATGAGAAGGATCGGGATCGGGTGGTAGCTTCCTTACAGCAGTTCCTAGCAACACAAAAGCTACGCTACGTGCCCCTTGCACCTGAGATGCCCACAAAAGACAAACCACGCAATAAGAAGTGGAAGATCATTGAAAATACAACCGTAGAATCTGACATATGATAGAAAAGGAGTACTTGGAACATCAAAAGAAATATATACCATGGAAAAACAATTACATGGTCGAGCAAGACATGATCATTAGTCGGGCGTTGGTGTCGCTATATTCCAACCATCTGATCAGAGATACGCTTGTCTTCAAAGGAGGCACAGCACTCAACAAGCTGTTCTTTTCCCCTGCTGCACGTTACAGCGAAGACATAGACCTCGTCAGGATAGCGGGCGACAAGATAGGTCCCATATCCAAAGCGATTAGCAGCTCTTTACTATGGCTTGTAGAGGAAGCAGGCTTTGGACCACCAGCGCATAGCTTAAGGAAGTACGGTCTCAAGTTCTTCTACAAGTTCCAAAATGTGGAGGGCAATATCTCTAAACTTAAGGTAGAAGTAAACACAAGAGAACCTTTCCACATTAGCCCTATCAAGCAAATGGCCTTCTCCTTCAACTCGGACTGGTGGAGCGGAAACACCCACATCACCACCTACTGCATCGAGGAGATCATGGCAACCAAGATTCGTGCGGTGTACCAACGACGCAAGGGCCGTGATCTCTTTGATGCTTGGTACGTCTTTAGCAAAGGACTAGCAGATATTGAGAAAGTAGTTCCCATGTTTCACGCCTACAACGAGTACAACGGAACGAAGATTACAAGAAAAATGTTCATCCAAAACATGAACGAGAAGAAGAACAATGCGGACTTTCGACAGGACATCACAGCACTGCTCCCGCTAGATACAGACTACGACTTTGACACTGCCTTTGATTTTTTCATGCGTGAGATCATACCGCATATCTAGTGCATATATAGCACCTCAAAAAAATCCAAAGACTAGGTGTAAGCTTCTTGCTACTCGTTGCACTCCACATCTTTTGCAAGCAATTGAACTATACCAAGCAGTCAAAGAGGCACACAAGTGGGTATAAGTCAGCTTTGGCACAAGCCGCTAAAAAGGGTAATTGTATTATCTTGTAAGTCGTCTGCTGAAGGCTAGCCTAAAAAATAAAAAAGCAAGTCTATAAGCTGGGTTCTGTAATATGTTGCCATACCCTTTATCATTTATCTAGGGCTATAATCACTTATAGCCTCAAGCAGTCTACCCATATCGCTAGGACAAGCGCGCTACTTGTCTTTTCTTATCAAAGAAAACGCGATACCTATTTGACCTTGCAACACCTAAGGTTTACCATGCATCTACTGTCACCAGTAGATACGGTGAGCTCTTACCTCGCCTTTTCACCCTTACCGAAAAATTTCGGCGGTATATTTTCTGTGGCACTAGCTATATAGCCGCATTATACTGCTATATCTTCCCGTTAGGAAGTAGGCTGCGCTATGTTGCCCAGACTTTCCTCTTACTGACTAGCCAGCAAGCGATAAAGCGACTTGCTTTTTTAGCGGGGCCTAGCACCTTATTGCAAAAGAGACTTATCTAGGCCGCATGGGCAAGGATATAACAATTGCATAACATATGCAAATCCAGCTTAGACATTGCTAAGTGTAAACCTCCGCAATTTTTAAGGCGCTTAAAGAATTTTGTCTGTATGAAAAAGTTTGTTTATATTTGCGGAGTAAGCAAGGTAAATCTTATTTAAATCCTAACCATAGAATTTGGGAGGGCTATAACTATACACAATAGTGAAGCCTTTCTAATACAAAAAATAGGCTATTCTTGCGCTAACGTCCCGAATAGAAAAAAGCCTTTATAAAACATAAGAATGGATTTTTGGCATAAAAGTATAGAAGTAAAGTTTTTTAAAGAAGCTTTGAAGAATTTTGCTTCTCCAGCACAGCTGTTTTACCAATTGAATGGAGCATATCTTGCCTATGCCCCGAAAGGCAAGTGCACTAAAGGGTATACGCTACAGGCAAGAAACGCGCTAGTCGGGCGTTATACTGAAAATTGGAGTGCAAATTTTCTTCAACCTATCGCCAATCGACTAGGATTATATGCCGTACACAACGTTGTGTGTCCAGCCTTAGGGTTAACAAATGTAACATGTGCAGATATCGCCTTTTGCACAACAAAGGAGCATAATCAACCTAGTCAAAATATTAAACTTATTTTCGAGATCAAAATGAGCATCGTAAACAATTATCGTTTTACACAATCAAGTGGCGAACTCAGCTTTATTGGCGACTACAGCACACATAAAGGCGTACCTTCTATCTTGCGCTCTGATTCTATGTTGAAAGCCATCGGCAAAGCAATCAATATAAGAGTTGCAGGAGCCCAAGTTGCCCATGTCCCAATTATAGTGCTAGGGAACAGTCCCATCAGCAATAGCTATAGCGATAAAGTTGATCGTTTGAAACAAGCTGGCATCATCCAAAGCTTCCTCTCTATTTATCCAAAGCCAACAGAAAAGGCCCTCAAAGTAACACCCCTAAAAGCTTTCCAAACTTTCGATGATTATGCGGAGCTAGAGACATTTTTGCACGACCTAGTTCGCACTGATATGCACTTCTTTTCCGCTATGATCCCTAAAAAAAGACTGAGTAAGCTCATTACTATTGCAGCAAAGCAAGCAACCGAAACGGCGAAAGTAGAAAAATTTCTCGAACTTTTAAAAAAAACAGCAACATGAAAAAATACGGCACAGCAACAAGCACTTTTGGAACCAATGGAAGGATCAACCACAATTCAACCAAATTCTACAACTCCAAATTGTATAAAGAGCTAGGGCATCAGAAGGATATTGTCAATAACCACACATCTGAATTCCCCCCCAAATTGCTAAATAAGGTTATACTAGGCACATCAGAAAATATGTCAGCCATACCTGACAATGCACTACACTTAATGGTGACCTCCCCGCCCTATAATGTTTCCAAAGAGTACGATCAGGATTTGTCGCTTACAGAATACCTTAATATGCTAAAAAAAGTTTTTCAGGAGACCTATCGTGTCCTAGTCAATGGCGGAAGAGCTTGTATCAATGTAGCTAATTTAGGACGAAAACCCTATATCCCACTTTCAGCTTATCTTGCTAAAATTATGATCGAAATAGGCTTTAACATGCGCGGAGAGATAATCTGGGACAAAGGTGCTAGTGCAAGCCCTTCCACTGCATGGGGGAGCTGGATGTCAGCCTCTAATCCCATATTAAGAGATACACACGAGTACATTTTAGTTTTCTCCAAAGGCAGTTATAAAAGAGACCGCACAAGCCAAGCAAAGACATTTAAGACAGATACAATATCAAAAGGCAATTTCATGGAATGGACGAAATCGATTTGGCAATTCAGCGCCGAGTCAGCAAGGCGTATTGGCCACCCTGCCCCATTTCCTGTAGCATTACCTTACAGATTAATCCAGCTCTTTTCATTTACAAATGACATTATACTCGACCCATTCATGGGAAGTGGTACTACAGCAGTGGCGGCCATTAAGAGCAATAGGCACTACATTGGTTTTGATACGAGCCCCGCTTATACACAATTAGCTGAAGCACGCATTGCCTCCTTTAAAAGAGAACTCCTGAGCAAAACAGATAAACAACAGCCCCCTCTAGCACAACAAGTCTAAGCATACAATTAAATGACGTTGATCCACCTCTTTTTTTTTGCAATACTGGGGATATAGGATGTGCTTTTATAAAGCGGGAAAGCTGTCCATTGTTGGGCTGGGTTACATTATATCCACGATAACGTGCATACATGTGGTAGCGTTGGAGACAGTTTTCATTTGTGGCGAGCTTTTTTATATCTAAACGCTTTAGAATGTCTATTTTGATAGGGCGTTTTTCTCCCCAAAAGATCATCGCTTTGAAAAAATTTTGGGCTGTATTTGAGTTTAAAAGTGATTGTAAAAATTGGGCTTCTTCTTCAGACCAACAGGGGATAAAATAGATGGTATCATCTAAAATAACTGGTCTCCCGATATAGGGGGTGATCAGTTGAAAGTGCAGTTTTTTATAAAAGCCAGAAATAGCTATTTTAAATGGGGCAAAGGAATAGTCCCCTATGCCAAACATGGCATACCTAGGACTATTGCAATATACGGCGCTGGCTCTTTTGTCTAACTTATCTGCGTGTTGTGATAGGTATTGCCAAGTCTTGGGCGCTTCATGTTGGATATATTGTGTGTGTTGTCCCATATAGGCTTGGGTGATGAGCATGTATTTTCTTCCATATCTAATAGGGGTATGGGATATATCTGAACTTTTGAGCATCGGGAAAACACATTTTTGTTCTAGATTAAGGCTTTCGTTGAGACCGTTGACGTAGTGATTGTCTTTTTTAGACAGCTCCATCACTTTAGCACAATCGTGTTTTACGCCTGATCGCCACCTATACAATGGGTCAGTTCCACATAGGTTTTTATATTTTTCGTATAAATTAATATGGGCAAGGAGGGTTTGATCCCGAAACCCAAACGAATGGCAATGAGTAAGATCGTTGATATCATCAAATATCAAACAATCATTCGTTTTGGCTGGGGCTTTTGTTTTATCTAATATGAGAAAACACGCATCGGTCGCAGCGTTAAAGCATTTTTTTGCGTCTATTTTGATCATTTTTGCTGATGCCAGAGGGTAAGCAGTACGCCATATGTAGCGCAGTATTTTCCTTGCAACAGATGTTTTGCACAATACGGCAATTGCACCACGAGGCTTTTCTATCCATGTAAGGTATTGGCGGATCATCGATTCAGATATATCGAAGTTGCTTTTTCCAGTAAGGGCATCCCATCCCTGCTGTTTTTGGAAATTACTTTTTAGAGGGAGATTATCACTTTTGAGTCTTCCTAGTGCAGCGTTGGTTACCCATGGCGGGTTTCCAATGATTAAAAAAGGCTGAGGTAAATTCTTTATTTTTTCTTGCCAGTCATAGGAAAAAAACTCGTGCTGATGAATGTCAATATTTGTGCTATGACCAAGTTGCTTGCATGTGGTGGCCGCAGCTGCTACATGGGCTGGGTTGATATCTACTCCGATGACTTGCTGGATACAAGGAAAGGTATGTAGGGCTGCAACCAAGAAAGCTCCTTGCCCACATGTGGGTTCTATAAGGGTAGCTGGATTGATGTGCTCTTTTTTGAGTAGTGAAGTTAGTTTTTGGGCAAGTGCTACGGGGGTTTGAAAGTCACCAAACTGCCATTGATCTCTTGTTTTTTTATTGGTCATTTTATCACATTTTGTATATCCCTGAGATATGGCCTGCTTCTTGGATCACACGCCTATATTGTATTCTCCATTGTAGCGCATTTGAGATGGTCAGGTATCCTTGTTTCGGGGGATTTGCTAGGATGTCTTTGGCTATTGATGTAAGCTTAATTTCATCAGCGGGCAGGTTTTTATCTTGCATAAAGGCGATGACATCATCTATATTTGCCTCATTTTCTAGAATCTGTAGCAGTCCTTTCGTCATTTGAAAATCGGCTGTTTGGGCAGCATCAACAAAAATAGTGTGCACTATATCTAGCTTAGCCGTGCGTTTTTTATGATCATCCAATTTATTATAGACAAAAATTAAGAGGTGATAACCCAAACCGTAAATTTTTTGTCTAGCGGATTGATAAGGACAAGAGGATTGCGGCTGTTTTTGGCTTGTTACTTTCAGGTCAACTTCAAGACTGGGAAAGTCAAGCCCTGAAGCGGCGTTACCTTGTTCAAAATCGTAACTTTTTCGCAGATATGCGAAAAAGTTACGTGCTAAATACGTACCAATAGCTTTCCCATCTGTGATGCCATAGAGTTTGGGTTGGTAATGGGATGATTCAGCTGCTGCAAATTTTTTAGCGGCACGCTGTAGTTTGTTAATATTGAGTATTTCTTTAGCCATTTTGATGTGCTGTGCGTACAATATCAGCCTGTTTTCAGGAACCATTGCAGCGGAACTTATGGTATCTACTGGCGGTTTTGCGATAGTGTTACGTTGTTCGCTAGGCGGATGTTACGCTTTATACTTAAGATTAGCAAGATTGGGGAGGTATTTCAGGCGAGGGGTGATGCGATGAGGGGAGTTCATTTTTAGATATAAAAAATAGGCGACGACCTACTCTCCCGCCTTTCTGGGCAGTACCATCAGCGCGACTGGACTTAACTTCTCTGTTCGGAATGGGAAGAGGTGTATCCCCAGTACTATCGTCACCTTAAATTTTTACTAAAGTTATATTTGTAGAGAGAAGATAAAAATAAAAGGAAGTATTTGGGAAATTAGTATTGCTTGGCTGTGCCATTACTGACTATACACCTGCAACCTATCAAGGTCATCGTCTATAACCTCCCTTAAAAGAAACCTCATCTTGAAGCGAGTTTCGTACTTATATGCTTTCAGTACTTATCTCTAATAAACGTAGCTACTCAGCGATGCAATTGGCATCACAACTGATACACTAGCGGTTTACCCAACCTGGTCCTTGCGTACTAAGGTCAGCCCTTCTCAAGTTTCTAGCGCCCACAACAGATAGAGACCAAACTGTCTTACGACGTTCTGAACCCAGCTCGCGTGCCACTTTAATGGGCGAACAGCCCAACCCTTGGGACCTTCTTCAGCCCCAGGATGTGACGAGCCGACATCGAGGTGCCAAACCTCCCCGTCGATATGAGCTCTTGGGGGAGATAAGCCTGTTATCCCCGGCGTAACTTTTATCCTTTGAGCGATGGCCCTTCCATGCGGAACCACCGGATCACTATATCCATCTTTCGATTCTGCTCGACTTGTAGGTCTCACAGTCAAGCACCCTTATGCTATTGCACTCTACATACGATTACCGACCGTACTGAGGGTACCTTTGAAAGCCTCCGTTACTTTTTAGGAGGCGACCGCCCCAGTCAAACTACCCACCACACACTGTTCCCGCATTGCGGGTTAGATATCCAATAAATAAAGGGTGGTATTTCAAGGACGACTCCACAATGCCTAGCGGCACTGCTTCAAAGTCTCCCACCTATCCTACACATTATTTACTAAATACCAATGTGAAGCTATAGTAAAGCTGCACGGGGTCTTTTCGTCCCGTTGCGGGAAAGCGGCATCTTCACCGCTACTACAATTTCACCGAGCTCGTGGCTGAGACAGCGCCCAAGTCGTTACACCATTCGATCAGGTCGGAACTTACCCGACAAAGAATCTTGCTACCTTAGGACCGTCAGAGTTACGGCCGCCGTTTACTGGGGCTTCAATTCAAAGCTTTGTCTTGCGACTAACCTCTCCTTTTAACCTTCCAGCACTGGGCAGGTGTCAGGCCTTATACGTTATCTTTCGATTTTGCAAAGCCATGTGTTTTTGTTAAACAGTCGCTTGGGCCTTTTCACTGCGACCTTCCTACCACCCGAAAGTGATAGGCGAGGCACCCTTTCTCCCGAAGTTACAGGGCTATTTTGCCTAGTTCCTTGGCCACGATTCACTCGTCCACCTTAGGATTCTCTCCTCAACTACCTGTGTCGGTTTGCGGTACGGATAACTTATTATTACAACGATTAGAGGCTTTTCTTGAAAGCTAGATTAGGGTCATTATCTACGCTCCCGAAGGATTGTAGTACTATCACTTTCGACAACCTTAAGGGATTTGCCTCTTAAGGCTATATCTACGAGCTTCAACCTTGTATTCCATCACAAGGCAGACCTTTCACTTCTTTGTCCCCTCTTCTCTATAATAAGCTAGTATCGGAATATTGACCGATTTTCCATCGCCTTGGCCTTTAGGCTACGGCTTAGGACCCGACTAACCCACGGATGACTAGCATGGCCGTGGAAACCTTAGTTTTTCGGTGTAGTGGTTTTTCATCACTATTATCGTTACTCATGCCTACATTTTCTTTTCTAATCAATCCATCAGGCGTTACCACCCAACTTCAATTCGATTAGAATGCACTCCTACCCCTGACTACTTGCGTAGCCAAGCCATCGCTTCGGTAATAGACTTAATGCCCGTTTATTATCGGCGCTCGATTGCTTTGACCAGTGAGCTGTTACGCACTCTTTAAATGATGGCTGCTTCCAAGCCGACATCCTGGCTGTCTAAGCAATTGAACTTCCTTAGTTCAACTTAGTCTATATTTAGGGACCTTAGCGGATGGTCTGGGTTTTTTCCCTCTTGGACTAGGACCTTAGCACCCTAGTCCTCACTCCTAACAAACAACTAATAGCATTCGGAGTTCGTCTGGATGTGGTAGGATTTGACTCCCCCACTATCTGATCGGTAGCTCTACCTCTATTAGTCTATACGTTAAGGCTGCTCCTAAAAGCATTTCGGAGTGTACGAGCTATCTCTTAGTACGATTGGCTTTTTACCCCTACCCACAGCTCATCCAAATCATTTTCAACTGATACTGGTTCGGTCCTTCACTTTGTCTTACCAAAGTTTCAACCTGGCCATGGGTAGATCACTAAGTTTCGCGTCTAGCTCCTCTGACTAAAGCGCCCTGTTAAGACTCGCTTTCGCTACGGCTTCTCCTTTCAAAAAGATTAACCTTGCCAGAAAAGACTAACTCGTAGGCTCATTATGCAAAAGGCACGCCGTCACCTCTTACGAGGCTCCGACCGCTTGTAGGCGCACGGTTTCAGGTCTATTTCACTCCCTTATTCAGGGTTCTTTTCACCTTTCCCTCACGGTACTCGTCCACTATCGGTCTCTCAGTAGTATTTAGCCTTACCAGATGGTGCTGGCAGATTCAGTCAATATTTCTCCAGTATCGACCTACTCAGGATACTCACCATAAAAATGACATTACCTCTACAGGGCTTTCACCCTCTATGGCTTACCTTTCCAGGTAATTCGAGTTTTATCACTTTTATTTATGCAAGTCCTACAACCCCAAACTTGCCAAAACAAGTTTGGTTTGGGCTTTTTCGTGTTCGCTCGCCACTACTTACGAAATCACTGATTTGTTTTCTCTTCCTCCAGTTACTTAGATGTTTCAGTTCACTGGGTTTGCTTCTCTACTAAGTAGAGATACTTTAGGTTTACTAAAGTGGGTTGCCCCATTCGGACATCTGCGGATTAATTTGTGTTAACCAATCCCCGCAGCTTATCGCAGCTTGCCACGTCCTTCATCGCCTCTGAGAGCCAAGGCATTCTCCATGCGCCCTTAATTTACTTCCTTAAATGAATTTTTGTAGTTGGTTTAGTTATACTAAACCGCTTTCACTATTATCTTCTCTTCTTACAAATATGTCAAAGATCGTTTTAGTAAGCGGTTTTTAAATATATTTATCACGCTTACCCTTACTACGTGTTGTGAAGTAAGTGGCCAAGAATACAATATTATTTTCGCTTCTCGTATATTTTTGTAAAATTGTACTCGAACGTCTTTGTCAGGTGTGAAAAATACTCAATTTTATATTGCAGAGGAAGGATTTACCCTCTTTTTTACTCCCTTACCCTACCAAAAACATATGCTTGTAGTACACTATAGCAGTGATGAAAGTTACCTAATCATTACATTGCATATGTAACACCAAACTTGTGCAAATGCTAATGCACACCAAAAAACAGGCAATACCATACCCCATAAGGGACGTAGAAAGTTTTTCGCAATTTTGCGCTATGCTTCTATACTACCCGCTACGCTGTACGATGGAAGATAAAAGGTTTACCTGATTGATTCCATATTCCGCACCAAAAATATGCGTTTATGGTTCAATATAAAGCGTAAGGGGCATCACATGAGGTGCCACATTGGCCATTTTACAGAAAAGTAAGCGTATCAAAGTATAGAGAACGTGTAGAGGAAATTTCAAAATAGCTCATATGGTGCAGTATAGCCTGTTTTTTATTTTTAGTTAAC
>JBCCVH010000002.1:0-17906 GCA_039195685.1 Bacteroidota bacterium
ATACCACCGTTTATTGTGGCAGTAAGTATATAATTCCCATATTTTTAGTATGTATTTGTAAATATAAACATATGTACGTATATTGCCCTATGAAAAATTAAACTTTATAAAAATATACTTATGATCAAAAAGAAAAACAAAATAATATATACAGCTTTCTTTCTATTAGTGGCTTTTACACATTCGTTGCAAGCTTACAATTACAGATATATAGATACTCAATTGCGAGATGCAGCACAGGAGGGCGATTTAGAGCTTGTAAAGTCTCTAATAGAACAAGGCGCTGACGTTAATGCCGTAGACGCAGTGTTTTGGCGTACACCATTGAATGTTAGTGCTAAGGCAGGACATTTTGATGTTGTAAAGTACCTAGTAAAAAAAGGTGCTGATGTTCATTATAAAGATCGTACTGGACAGACTGCTTTAGACCGTACCCGCGATGAAAAAATCGCAAAGTATCTAAAGAAAAAAATGAAAAAACGTTGGTTTTGGTTTTAGAACCCCCAATTATATCTCTAAAAGAAGGTGCTAGCACCTTCTTTTTTTTATGCTACTCTATTTACTTACCTCTTAATAAGCACCATTGTTAATCCAGCTTTTCCAATATCTCCCTGCTGCGCAGGTCGATGTTTTTGTATACTTCAGATTAACTAATGATGATCAGCAGTGACCTTGCGCTGAGGTGGGGTGCACATGTCTATCTGAATGTGAAAACAGTGAGGGGGTAATAGGGTTTCAACGACATCGGGCCATTCGATAAAGACATAATCTTGGTGGGCTAAATAGCTTTCAAAGCCGATATTAAGGGCTTCGGTAGGTGTTTTTAGTCGATAAAAGTCCATATGGTATATTTTATAGGGATGTGGCGTAGGATATTCATGTACTAAACTATAGGTAGGACTGGTGACAGGGGTTTGAACACCTAGGTGTCGGCAGAGGGCTTTGATGAGTGTGGTCTTTCCTGCCCCTAAGGTGCCTTTAAAGCACCATACATAGGTACCTTGAGCTTGGTCGCATAGCAGTGGGGCAATTTGGTCCCAGTCTGCTAGAGTCTTAATATAATAGGTAGCGGCGGGGGGCTTTGCTTGCATAAAAAGTGGTATATAAAAAAGAGCTAGCTGTGTGAGCGAGGATGGGTAATAGCGGCTTTATGCTTAGGGATGTCATGCGAATGGTGCGTGCGTAGGTAAAAGCGTACCTCAGCAGGGATACGGCGGAGCACATACCTTAGCTGGCTAGCGAGGTATTTTTTTATTTTCCAGTGGTGGGTCTGCATGATCTTGCTAAGAAAGTCGCTGTCATTCAATCCTGTAGGGCCAATAAAGCTGACATATACCTTGACAAGGTCTAGCCTAGGGGTAGCGTAGAGGTCGGTGATGGTGATGAGCACGCCAGTTTCGTTGACAGATAGGTGTTGTTGGAAATAACCATTGATGGTTTGGGTAAGGAGTTGCTGATTTTTGTGCAAAGTGCTCATAGTGGTTAGGCTATTTTTGTTGTAGGCTTGGGATAATTTCTAAGATGCCGCGGGTAATGGCAGTTTGTCGCATACGATTGTAGATAAGCTTAAGTTTTGTCAATAGCTCATTGGCATTGTCTGTGGCTTGACTCATGGCCAACATGCGGGCTTTGCACTCTGCTATCCTTGTCTTGAGAAGGGTCTTGTGAAGTTTGAGGCTCATGATCTTGGGGAGTATGCGGCGGATAATGTGTAGGGGATCAGCGGGCTCATAGAGGGTGAATTGAGGAGAGGGGCATTTTTTTTGGGTAGGCTTTGCTGCTAAGGGGAAGATTTGACTTAGCTGGGCTAGGGGAGCATTGCTCTTGGGTTGGTAGATGATGTTAATTTGATCGTATTTCTTTTGGATAAATTGATCAAAAAGCCAAGCATTACATTTTGCTACTGTATCAAAGGTGAGGTTGTCTGTAAGGGTAAAAGGGAAAAGCACATAAGGGTATTGCTTTTTTTGGATGTATTGGACGGCTTTTTTCCCAAGGGGTAAGAAGGTGAGCTGTTGTCCTTTGTCTAGGCAAGTTTGGTGTCTATGGTCTATCTTTTGTAAGATAGATTGGTTAAACCCGCCACAGAGGCCTTGGTCACTGGCGATCACGACAGATAGGGTACGCTGTATAGGACGTTGGGTGAAATAATGGGGGCATGCTTTGATCAACTCGGGGCAAAAGTGGTCTTTGAAAAGCTCAAATAGGGGCTTGGCATAGCTTTCAGCGGCGATTTGCTTTTTCTTGGCTTGCTCTGCTTTAGAAATGGCAATCATTTTCATCGCTTGGGTAATTTTCAAGGTGACCTCTACGACTTGTATACGATTGTATATGGTTTTATTTTTGGCCATGTGTAGTTATGCTCATGATAGTGGCTTTATAGTTATGGTATAGGGCTTTCGGTTTAGCTTATATTTAACGCTAAAGATACACACTTTCCCTTACCAAAACAGCTCATTTGCCTTTACCTCGCTTTTAGGGATTAAACAATCGAAAGAGGAGAAAAACAATAGCAAAACAAAAAGTTTACCTATATCATTGATAGTGCCTGTATGATCAGCTAAGGCATAGTCGTGTAGCCATGGGACTTCACGCAATAGGTCTATAAACACACTTCTAAAGTCGCCCCGTACACGTGAATGTATCTTTTTGCGATCAATACCAGGTAATAGCGTAAATTTGTCACGCTGCTTTTTTAATCTTGTAAACGCAGAAATAATGCAAAGTACCGTCGAATACATAAGCAAATAATGTAGTAGATGGTATATGTTATACTTAGTAGGATACAATATATCATTAACAACTGTGCTTTGCGCCTCTATAACTTGGGTATAAAGATTGGGTTTGATCCCTAAAAGCACGTGGAGCCCTTGATAGTTGTCCGCCCAGGGGAATAGTTGACACAGCTTGGCACCTAGCATACTATAGAAATACCATACTGAAGGAAAATAATGCCTAATGGGATCGTTCTCCCAAAGCCAGGGTGTGGTAAAACCATGCATAAATAAGCTATGCTGAGCTGCTAAAGCTTCTACAAAGGCTTTTCGTATTTGCTTGTGGTAGATACGCCGAGCTATTTGCAGTAAGTCCGCTTGGTATTGCGTTGCTAGCACATCTATTTCTTGGTTAATAGATGTCATTTCGTAGGGGCGAAAAAAATAATAGAGCAGTTTCTGCTTATGGGCTTCAGGATCTTTGTTGATGTAATATGCACCAATATTAAAAATTGTTTGCGCATATGCTTTGGCAAGATCATCGGATAACTCCTTATGATGATTCACAACCTGGGATGAATTGCCATTATCATTGTCTCTATCGTACAAAAGTTCAAATATGAGTTGCTCTTTTGTTTTTTGAGCATTTTCATTTGCTGGAGAGCCGTGCTGGTTATCTACCAGACCAGTGCTACTCAATTGCTCATGTGGCTGCACCAGAAGCTGCTGATTAGGCACTGTAATCATAGTCAATAGATCGTTTATTATTTTTAGGTCAATGGTTAGATCAGCTTCAGATTCGCATGTGGCTGCTTTTTTTTTCAACATTTCTATTCTAGAGCTCTGTACTCCTAATACTGGCTTCTGGAACATTTTTATTTGGAAGAACTGCCCAAAATGAAGTTGACTTCGAGAGTGGTGATCATCAGAACTAAGAGGAAGCGTGTCATCCTTGTGCTCAAGTTCTTCAGGGGCATTATCCTGGGGCTGGACACTTGATTGATAGTGCTGCTGCATGGCCTGTACGTTGACTGAGGCGGTGAGGGCGAGCAGTAGCCACCCTAAATATGCGCATCGTTGTAAAAAATGTAACTTCATAGTTGTGACATTGTGAATTTCAAAAGCAGGCAATAATACTAAAAAAATAACTTATCTCCAAAGATTAGCAGCATTAGTTGCCAAACTTGGGCACTGCACGACATGCTTGATGGGGTTTATGATTGTAGAGGCGGCTTTCTGACACTATTTTGCTTATGTATCTACAAAGCTGGCGATAGCGCTGGTCGGAAGCAAGTGAAATCATCTAGCAACATACGGATACATTTGTAAACACAAAATATTTTTATTAAATTTGGGCACGTTCTGCAAAGCAGTAAAGTATTATCAACACAGGCATATGCCAGCCAGCTATTTGTGTATATAGCGTTGAAAAGAAATAAGTTAATAGCCTCAAAATAAATCATTAGCGTTTGCTTTTATGATCTCAAGGGTAAGGCTAGGGTAATAAAATATCTAGAAAAAATAATCTCCTAATTTATCAATACAATAAGAAATGAATAGTATACCACAAAAAACCTCAAGTACTACCATCAAAAAAGCGGGGGAAAAAGTGACTATTGCTGAAAAGCAAATTGATCCTGCAAATACAGGAAGTGCCTTGTTTCAAATCCAGCGCTTTACGCAGCGTATCCAACAACTCACCAACCATCTACAACGTAACAAAAAAGACAATGTTACGAAAAGGAGCTTGATCCGTCTAGTAGGTAAGCGCAATAAAATGACCAAATACCTACAACGTAAATCTCCTGACCTCTATGAGATCCTCTCTCAAAAATAACCACATACTAATCCATCTTTTTTTTGTACAGTAAGGCTATTTGCCTTATAGTTAAATTTTTTTTATGAACATCCCTACAGCGAAGCGCACCATACAACTCTCAGAAAATAGCACCATTACCCTAAGCCAAGGTGACCTTGCGATGCAAGCTCATGGAAGAAGCCAAGTTACAGTAGGCAAGGCGATGCTTTTAGCTACAGTAGTAGAACGAGAGGAAAAAGAACAAGGTGCTTTTTTACCGCTTTCGGTAGATTACCAAGAAAAATTTTCGAGTATAGGACGGTTTCCAGGTGGCTTTTTTAAAAGAGAGGGCAAGCTGAACAACTTTGAGATCATCAGCTCACGGCTTACCGATCGTGCGATAAGGCCTCTTTTTCCCAAGCACTTTTTCAACAGTGTACAGATCAACATCACCTTGCTTTCAGGAGACGTAGATGTGATCCCAGACACACTCGCGATGTTGGCGGCTTCTACGGCGCTATCTCTTTCGCCTATCCCTTTTTATGATCCTGTGGCTAGCGTGCGTATCGGAAAAGTGAATGACACCTTATGCATCAATCCTTCTCCTAGTCAGCTCGCCGAGTCACCTATAGATGTGGTAGTGGCTGGTACCAAAGCACGTGTGTTGATGCTAGAAGCTAAGGCTCAAGAGATCAGTGAAGATGAGTTGCTATCTGTGATAAAAATGGCCCATGCGCATATCATCACGCAATGCGAAGCACAGGAAAGCCTTGCTGCCACTATGGGCATCGAGAAGAGGGTGCATGTTTTCACCCCTACTGCGGAGCAGGAAGCACTGCAAACGTCCTTGGAAGAAAAACTCTATCCGCTCTTTTATGAAGTCGTTGAGCAAGGGATAAAAACAAAGCAAGCACGCAGTGCCGCTTTTTCCGAAGCAAAGGAAAAAGTACTAGAAACATTAGACCCTGAAAGCTTAGAAAGTCATAGTGCTTTTATTAGCGAATGCATTGCGGCTATTAAGCGAAAAGCGATAAGGACACATATCATCAAAGAGAAAAAACGCCTAGATGGACGTGCTAGTGATGAAGTGCGCCCTATTGATATAAAAGTAGACTATTTGGCAAGTGCGCATGGCTCTGCTGTGTTTACACGTGGGGATACCCAAGTGTTGGCTACCTTAACTCTAGGGAGCAGCTTGGATGTGCAATACTTAGATGGGGTAAGTATACAAGGTGAATCGCGCTTTATTGTACACTATAATTTTCCTGGTTTTTCCACAGGGGAAGTAAAACCTAATCGTGGACCAGGCAGAAGGGAAACAGGGCATGGCAATTTAGTGTCTAAAGGTTTGTCCCCGATGCTGCCAGCGACTCCTTATACATTGCGGCTGACTACTGATACGCTCTCTTCAGATGGCTCTTCGTCAATGGCCAGCGTATGTAGTGGATCGCTTGCGCTAATGGATGCTGGGATCGCCATCAAAAAACCAGTGGCAGGTATTGCCATGGGGCTTATCGTAGCGGAAGGGGAAGCGCCTATTATCTTATCTGATATCTCTAGTGAAGAAGATGCGTGCGGCGATGCAGACTTTAAAATAGTGGGGACAGCAGATGGTATTACGGCTTGCCAAATGGATATCAAAACAGATGGTATCTCGTTTGATGTGCTCAAAAAGCTCCTAGTGCAAGCCAAACAGTCGCGTATGCATATTTTGGGGAAGATGAATGCGATATGCAGTGCACCACGGCGTGCCCAAAAGCCACATGCACCTGTGATCAAAGAGATTTCGATAAAGCCTGCGATGATTGGTAAAGTGATCGGTCCTGGCGGGAAGGTGATACAGGATATCCAAAAGACTACTGGCGCTAAAATTAATATAACAGAGGAAGGACTTGTGAGTATTTTTGCCCCTGCTCAAGATATGGGGGAGAAGGCGTTTGAGCGGATAGCGCTTATTGTGGTGGAACCTGAGCTGCAAAAAGTTTATAAGGGCAAGGTTGTTTCTGTGATGCCTTATGGCCTATTTGTAGAGTTTTTGCCTAATAAGCAGGGCTTGGTTCACCATACGGCTATTAACATCAAACAGCCTATCCAAGACCTTGCGAAGCATTTTAAGGAAGGAGACGAAGTGGATGTTAAGCTTATATCTATCTTTAAGCCTAAAGGTGAAAGAGGAGAGGCGAAGTTCAAACTTTCTATGGAAAAACTATAATTTGTCAAAAAAAGTATTTATACTATACTAGAATGCAATTTTAACTTTAACCTACAAAACAGTTATATAAGAACACGAATTTACTATGGCATTACCGCAGCTAAGAATTAACAAAAAAATTACCGTTCGAGAAAATCAATCTATAGAAAGATATTTACAGCAAGTACAATCTATTCCGCTACTCACTATCGAACAGGAGATCAGCTATACAAGGGCCATTAAAAAAGGATATGTCGCAAAGGATAAACTTGTGGCTGCGAAAGAGAAGCTAAAGGAGAAGAAAAGAGAGATTAAAAAGCAGCAAAAAAAAGCTGATAAAAGGCAACAAGAAACGCTAGCGAAAGAAATGCAAAAAGCGATCAAAAACTTTCAGGGGCTAAAGCGGCGTACTAAAAAAATATTATTAGATGCCAAAGAGGCCAAGGATAAGCTAACTGTAGGCAATTTGCGTTTTGTGATTTCTGTTGCAAAGCTATATCAAAAGCGAGGTCTTTCGATGAGTGATCTTATCACAGAGGGAAATATTGGCCTGATCAAGGCGGCAGAGCGTTTTGATGAAACACGTGGGTTTAAATTTATTTCCTATGCTGTGTGGTGGATAAGGCAAAGTATCTTACAAGCGGCACAAGATAAGGGGCGCTCTATCCGATTACCACTAAACAAGACAAGCCTATTGCAAAAAATCTATAAAAAAAGCAAAGAGCTGGACAAGAGGCTGGAGCGAAAGGCTTCTCCCTTTGAGGTGGCAGAAAGCCTTAATATGGATGTGGAGGCTGTAGTGGCGGTACAAGAGGCTAATGTGAAGCCGCTCTCTATAGATGCACCCTTTAAGCAGGGTGAAGAGAATAGTCTGATCGATGTGATCGAAAACAAAGATGCCACGCTCCCCGAACAAAATTTGATACACGCTTCTTTTCTAGAAGAGCTTGAGTTGCTTATTAACGAGCTAGATGACAGGCAGCAAAAAGTGATCCGAGACTGCTTTGGTATTGGGAAAGAAGATGGGTTTAAAAAGACACTTGAAGATATTGGAAAAGATATTGGGATCACACGAGAACGGGTACGGCAGATCAAAGAGCAAACTTTAAAAGAGCTGCATGACTTATTGATCGAGAGAAATGCACAATTTTCTCGTTACGTTAATAACTTGTCTTAGTCTTTTTGTCTTATCCATCGATAGCAACTATATATGGTGTGCTCAAAAAAAGAACATATTGACCTACTCATTATCGGAGGGGGGCCAGCAGGCTATACGGCTGCGATCTATGCAAGTAGAGCAGGGCTTTGTCCTGTGTTGTACGAGGGGCCAACGCCTGGGGGACAACTGATGATCACCGATCGAGTAGAAAACTATCCAGGCTATCCATTGGGGGTTTTAGGGCCTACGATGATGGAGGAGTTTAAACAACAAGCATTGCGGTTTGGCACAGATGTACGGGCAGGTATGGTTACTTCCGTGGACTTTAGTACTTATCCTCTACAGGTCACGGTGGATGAGATGCATCATATCACAGCAAAAGCGGTGATTATTGCGACTGGGGCTTCTGCTAAATGGCTGGGCTTGCCTTCTGAAAAAAAATTGAATGGGAAAGGGGTGTCTGCTTGTGCGATTTGTGATGGGTTCTTTTTTCGTGGGAAAGATGTGGTTGTCGTGGGGGGGGGGGATAGTGCTGCAGAAGAGGCGCTCTTTCTCAGCAATATCTGTAATAAAGTCTATATGCTCGTGCGGCGAGATGTGATGCGGGCTTCTTTTATTATGCAGGAGCGTGTAAAAAAGAATGCTAAGATCGAGATTTTGTGGTGTCATGAAACTGAAGAAATTTTGGGGGATAAGGCAGTCACAGGGGTGCGGGTGCGGCATAACCAAACGCAAAAAGTAAAAGAGATTGCGATCGCAGGCTTTTTTGTAGCTATTGGGCATACGCCAAATACGGCTATCTTTACACCTTATCTTGATCACTATCCAAATGGCTATCTGAAGACCACACCAGGCTCTACACATACCAGTGTGTCAGGGGTTTTTGCAGCTGGGGATGTGCAGGACGCTACCTATCGACAGGCTGTGACGGCGGCAGCCACAGGCTGTATGGCGGCATTAGATGCAGAGCGGTTTCTTTCGGCACAAGCTTAAGCCACGGCACTTGGGCATCAGCTATTTGGTGGGGATGGCTTTCTTTGTATATGTATATACTTTTAGGTTGCTTTAGGGCTTGGGATATTTGCGGGTGATAAATAAGCCGAAGCAGAGGATGCCTAGGATAATCCAAATAAAGAAAATAATCAATTTGAAGTTGTCTTTTTTATCTTGTTGATCTTGTAAAGGCTGTAGGAGGTTTATTGTCTTCATAGAAGTAGTAGTAGGCTTTGCGGGGGGCGCTGGCGTAACAGGCTTTGTAAGCATAGGGGAGGTAGCAGTAGATTTTTGGGCTGGCACTGGCGTACTAGGGGTTGTAGGCGAAGCGAACCTAGTAATGGAGGCGATGCTCCAATAATAAATGCCTGCTATAGCTGCCAAAAACATACCTCCTCTTATAGTTATATAATACATTAAGCTGTTTGACTGGCCATTATTATTGTTATCATTATTATCTTTTTTTGGGTTTGCGTCATTAAGAGTCTTGAATGCGTTTTCGAAAATCTCTGATATTTCTCCGCCTTTAGGTGCTTTGTGCTTGTCGCGCAAGGTAGTCAGTTTCTTTAGTTTTTCCTGATATTGTTCTTGACTAGACTTGCCGTTTTTAAACTCCGTAACCGAAACTATACGCTGAATATCGAACTTTATTCGGTCAATGACTGGCTTGACAAATAGTGCATTTGTGATGGGATCTGTATTATAATTCGTATTATATCCTGCGTCTGACACTTTCTCATCATCGCTATCATGATGTTCTTCTGTTTTGTTTTCTAAATTGATAGATATTGTGTTGTTTAATAACTTTTCTTGGAATTTCTGTTGCTTAATATCTGTACTAGATATAGTACAGATATACTCGGATAAATTTAAAAGATGATCATTTACATAAATTTGAGGAGGTATCTCTGTCTCTTTTGCATCTACAATAGCAAAAAGCGTGGACTTTAGGGCGTCTTTAGGATAGTTTTGGGAGGATAAGCTAGTAGAAAAATCAGTGAAAAACTCCCTAATTAAATTATCTATGGTCTTTTTATTATTACGATTATTAGTACTATAATCTATGACAATAAATGCAGCATTTACGTTATAATATAAATCTAATATCTTTTTATAGTTAAGATAGAAGTGTGTAGTAGATCTTATAGAATCTGGGACATCGATATAGTAAAGCTCAGGATTTTTATGACCGAGATCGTTTTCTCGTAATTGTTGTATAATAGCTTCTCTTGCTGCTGCTTGTTGGGAATCTCCTAAAAAGACGATAGCGTTTTTTTTCTCTTTGGACGGGGCACCGTATTCATCCTTGATTTTTTCAAATAAATCATTTGCTTGATTGTTGGCAGATAGGACTTCTTGGGATAGTGCTAGCAGGGCTATTATGGCGATGAAGAAGGCTAGTATTTTGATGGTTGCTTTTCTATACATGGTCAAAAAAGGTCACTATTGATGTTGATTGTTATCATTTATTATACATAATTTTGCTGAAATTTCTTATCCCGAACCAAAATTTTCAACATTTTTAAGGCACAGAAAAGAAAAAACAGGCTATACGATATCCTATAGACTATTTTAAAATGTGCACTGTATTTTTTCATAGGCTTACTTTGCTGTGTATATAGCACCTTTAGAGCGGGACTTAATACTTCCAATGTTACCTTTACGTAGATAATTGTCTCTCCTGCAGAGCTACTGAGCAGCACATTGGTTTATCCATTGTCTTGATAATACTATTTTTATCCATATTCCGCACCAAAAATATGCGTTTACGGGTCAATATAAAGGTTAAGAAGAGTCGCATGATGTTTACATTGGCCATTTTACAGAAAAGTAAGCGTATCAAAGTATAAAGGAAATTTCAAAATAGCTTATATGGTGCAGTATAGCCTGTTTTTTATTTTTAGTTAACTAGAAATTTGGTGCAGAATATGAGTTTTATACCGTTTCCTTATACATGCATATCTTGCTTGTATAGGGGAGTGTCTTTGGTGCGCACGGGGGGATTTGAACCCCCACGCCCGAAAGGGCACTACCCCCTCAAGATAGCGTGTCTACCAGTTTCACCACGTGCACTTTTACGTGGGCAAAGATAGTTTTTTTAGGGGATATATGGTAAGGAAATGGGAATTTAAGGTCGTATGCCGATGGCTTTTCGTAGTGTGGAGAGGGTTTTCATGGCGATGGGGGTGACTTTGGCTTCACTGGCTTGTAGTATTTTTTCGAGGAGATGGGGGGCTTGCATATAGTGTGTAAAGGTTTTTCTTTGTTCGCTAAAGGTGGTTAGGATGAGGTGTAGGAGTTCTTTTTTAGCGGCTTGGTAGCCGTATCCAGGGGTGAGATAGTTGGTGCGCATTTGTTGGGCATCGGTAGGTGTAGCTAGTAGCTGAAAGAGGTTGAAGAGGGGGCAGGTGTCGGGATTTTTAGGTTGATTGAGGGGTGTGCTGTCGGTTTTGATCTGCATGATGGTTTTGGCGAGGGTGGGCTCGGGATCGAAGATATTGATGGTGTTGTGGTAGGATTTGCTCATCTTACGTCCGTCTGTGCCAGGGATGATGGCTACGTTTTGTTTGATCTGGGCTTGTGGGATGGTGAGGAGGGGGCCGTATTGGTGGTTGAAGGTGCGTGCGATGTCGCGTGTAATTTCGATATGTTGCTGCTGATCTTTGCCTACGGGGATGTGGGTGGCGTGGTAGAGTAGTATGTCGGCGGCCATGAGGATGGGGTAGGTGAAGAGGCCAGCGGTGACGTGGCTGAGTTGCTTGGCTTTGTCTTTAAAGGCGTGTGCATTGCTGAGCATGGGGTAGGGGGTGAAACAGGTGAGGTACCAGGTGAGCTCACATACTTGGGGGATGTGGGATTGACGATAGAGGTGGTCTTTTTGGGTGTCAAATCCTGCTGCGAGCCACGCAGCGGCGGTGGCGTAGGTAAAGTGTTTAATTTTTTGGGGGTGGTGCTGGGTGGTGAGGGTGTGGAGGTCTGCAATAAAGAAGAGGGCGGGGTGTGGGCTTTTTTTGGCGAGAGCGAGGGCGGGATGGATGCTTCCGAGGAGGTTGCCGAGGTGGGGGATACCTGTGCTTTGGATGCCTGTAAGTATTCTTTGCATGGGTGGTGATTAAAGGGTGCTTTTGTTGATGGTTTTGATGATGTCTTCTACTGCTGTACGAATAAGGGGCTTGTTTTGAATGGCTTTTTGAATGGTGGTAAGGGCGTAGCTGACGGTGCTGTGGTCTTTAAAGCCGATGAACTCTGCAATGGCTTTAAGGGAGTGGCGGGTGTATTTTCGGGTGAGGTACATAAATATTTGCCTAGCTTTGACGAGGTCTTTTGTTCTTTTCTTGCTTTTGAATTGGGGGAGGGAGATGTTGAAGTGATTGGTGATAATATTTTGCAATAGGGGCATTTTGATTTGTCGTGTGGTTTGCTTTTCTCCGACAACGCTTTGAATAATTTTCTTTACTAGGGGTTTGGTGATGGGTTTTTTCTTGAGGTCTGCGTGGGCGATAAGGGAGGTGAGTATGCCTTGTAGCTCGGCGAGGTTGGCAGTGATTTGGCTGGCGAGGTAGTGTATGATGTCTTCAGGGAGGGTGAATTGTTGTTGGGCTAGTTTGCTGTAGATGATGGCGATGCGTGTTTCTAGGTCGGGGGGGGTGAGGTCGGTGGTGAGACCAGCTCTAAATCGTGATAGGATGCGGTCTTGGAAGCCTTGTAGGTCACTGGGGGGGACATCGCTGGTCATGATAACTTGTTTATTGATCTGACAGAGGTGGTTGAAGATGTGGAAAAATATTTCTTGTGTTTTTTCTTTTCCACCAAGGAATTGGATGTCGTCGACGATAATAAGGTCGAGGTTGGAGTAGGCTTGGACAAAGGTGTGGGTTTTGTTTTCGCGTATTTTTTGGATGAGCTGTGCGGTAAACTTTTCGGTGGTAATGTAGAGGATTTTTTTGTAGGGGTGGTGTTGCTGTACGTGGTGGGCGATGGCTTGTACGAGGTGGGTTTTGCCGAGGCCAGTATCGCCGTGGATCATAAAGGGGTTGAAAGCGGTCTTGCCAGGGTTTTGTGCGATACTTTCTGCAGCTGCACGGGCAATTTGGTTGCAGTCGCCTTCGATGAAGTTGGCGAAGGTAAAGAGGGGATTAAGGTGGATGGAGGTGGGCAGGGCTTCGTTTCTAGTGGGCTTTTTAGTGACTTGCTGGGTGGTGCGAAGGGGGGGGGGGATTTTTTTCTTTTGGTCGAGTTGGTAGGATAGGCGACCTTGGGGGCCTATTTCTTGGTGGACAACGTGTTGTAGAAGGTGGATGTAGTGACTTTCTAGCCATTCATAGAAAAATTGGCTAGGGACACGAATAGTGAGGGTATTGTTTTCGTATTTATATGGCTTAATGGGTTTAAACCATGTGTTAAAACTTTGTCCTGTGCCTATTTCTTTTTTGATGCGGGCTAAGCAGTTATTCCAAATATGCTTGCATTCTTCTGACATTGTAATAGGGGTTTAGCGGATATAATATTTATTTATATGTATTGCTTTTAGTGGGTTTTAAGAGGCTTTTTTGGGTGTTTTTGTTTGTATTTATTGTTTTTTTGGGGAAACCATGCTAGTATTTCTTCGTGGGTAAAGGGGAGCTTCTTTTGGGATATTTCTTCGATGTGGTGGATTATGGAGGAGATATTATCTCTCTTTTTGTGGTATTGCTGTACCATGTCTATGAGTGTAGTGATGTGCTTTTTTTGGTGTTGTGGCTCTGGGGTTAAGGTGTTGAGGACTTTTTTTATAAATTGTGTGAGGATATTGCCGCAGCATTTAAATTTATTTTTTTGTGTGTAGTGATAGGGAATAGGTTGGTTTTTGGGTGGGGGTAAGGGTGTATTATTGGGTATTTGACAGGGGGGGGTGACTTGTATTTTGTAGTCACTCATGATATAGAGGTCGCTCCAAAGGGCAGCAGTATCGATATCTTTTTTGTTTTTTGGGGAGTTGAGGTTTTGCAAAATGGGGATAAGATTTTCGGCATATTGGTTTCTTTTTTGTGGGTCTTGTATGGTGGCAATTTGGTTGACGAGGTTTTGTATGTTACGTCCATATCGCTTTAGTATGATGGGTAGACGTGTGGTATTGTAGTTGTGGTTACGCATGGGTATGATGGGCTAAGTTGGTTATATGTATGTGGTGTTGTATTGCTGAAATCTGTCTTGGGGCTTTTGTTCTCCTTGGGTTACGGTTTGTACAGTGGAGGCTTCGGTGTGGTTTGTGATGACAACGATAACATGCTTGTTTGCTTTGTCTAAAAAGGCGTAAAATGAGGGTGGGTTTTCGTCTTCAAGGATTTTAGTAATTTCTTTGGGGTAGGGTTCGCTGTAGAGCTTGGTGTCTTCTAAGGTGATGGTCTTATTATTGATCCAAGGGGCGCTTCCGTACTTTTGTGCAATTTTTTGTTTTTTGGTAGTGGCGGTGTATTCGGTGTAGCGAGGTATATCTTTTTTTAGTGTTTGTAGTTTTCGCTTGGCTTTGATGCTATCTTGGACTTTTTTGGGGTTATAGTCTAGGGTATTGCCTTTGCCTCGATAGAGGGGGGTGCATAATAGTATCTCTTGGGTGGCATTGGTTTTATTGTCTTTTATTTCTATGGAAAAATATTGTCCTCGTTTGTAGTGGTCTTGGAAGATTTTTCTAGCAATGGCACCTTTTGCACTATTGGGGGGGTAGTTGACCATGTGTGGGTGGATATCGATGGTATTTTGATTTCCTTTGTGGTTAAGATAATAACCGTATTTTGTATGGATTTGATCGTAGTTTTGTGTACGGTGCTCTTTTTGGAGGGCTTCTACGCGCTTTTTTATATGGGGGAGGTTGTCTTTGCATGTGATATGCTTGGTGATTTGGTATACGACAAATTTACCTTCACTATTTTTTGTTTCTTTGATGCGATACATCTTATACTGGTTGCGGACTTTTTTAGGGTTTGAGACGTAGCCTATGGGTTTGTTGCGTAAAAAGTGGGGTGTTTTGTCTTTATCCCATTCTTTTATAATTTCCTCAGGGTTGTCTGAGCAGCGTTTGGCATAGCCTTTGGGGTCTTTAGTGGTTTGGAATTCTTTTCGCCATTTACTGATGTGTTGCTCAGCGTGTTTGACTTCTTGGTAGCTGGGGGGGATGGAGAATGTTTGGAAGAGGACCTTGGTAAACATTTTAGTGGAGAATAGGTGTTGGTTTTGGCGTAGAAAATCTTTTTGCTCTTGTGGGGTGGGGTGGGTGTCGTCGGTAATGATTTGGGTTAGGGATATGCGGCGATAACTAATGTTTTTTTTTTTTGCTTTTTTTTCAAAGAGGACACTTTGTGGGCGCTGATTCAGAAATTGATTGGCTTTTGTGGCTTGCAAGGCTTTTTTTAAAAAGCCCTTGTATCGTTTGATTGTTTGCTTATCGGATGTTTTTATTTGCTGTAAAGGAGGTGTATAGTCTCCGTTATCTACTTGATAATATTGCTTAAGGACTTGCTGGACGTGTTCATCATCAGCATTGTACATAATGGCTTGGACATCTTGATCGGTAACATAAGCGCCTGTCTCTGCTAATATCTGCTTTGTGAGTGTCTCTTGGCGGAGGTGTTGTTGTAATTTTTGTTCATCGTAGCGGAAGTGGGCCAATAGTTGTTTGTACTGTTCTTTTGTATAGTACTTTCCTTCTACAAAAACGCTATCTTTGTCTTGGCTGGTATTGTGGTATATGGCGGGGATAGCAGAAAGGAATAATAACCCAATACCTAGCAAAGCAAACCCAGTAATAATCCACTTTTTGTCTCTTAAAAAAGTAATAGCAGCCATATTGTTAAAGTTGTCTCAAGAAATAAAAAAATAAAAAATCTCGCCTATCCTTCTAAGGTGGTAAAGGCGGAAAGCAGCACATAAAAAGCTAAAAAAGCTAGCTCCCTAGTCCAAACTCAGCAGGCTAATCTAATACCTCCCGACACCAATGCAAAATATTTGATAAAATTAGCAAAACCGAGAAAAAAAACATACCTTTGGGTATGAACACAATAAGCGAGAAGAAATACGCCCTAGCACTCAGTATGGTAAAAAATATTGGTCCACATACCTATAAAAAGATCATAGACAACAATGGGGGGGTAGCAAATTTTTTTGTAGAAAGGCAAGCAAATAGCAGACTGCTGGCGACAAAAAATGCAGCACATGCCCTTTTGCCCGATGCTTCTTCCCTATTGTATAGCCATGAGGAAAAAAGCATAAGCGTAATGGCCTATGGAGATAACACCTACCCCAAGCGGCTGGCACAAATATATAACCCTCCTAAAATGCTCTATGCAAGTAATGACGGAGCCCACCTAGACGATCAACGTATGGTAGCTGTAGTAGGGACCCGTGAAGCAACCCCTTATGGCAAAAAATTTGTCAAAGAACTCATAAGTGAGCTCAGCTGCTATGGCGTGACCATCGTAAGTGGACTGGCCTATGGTATCGATATCTGCGCGCATCAAGCAGCGCTCGCAGAGGGGCTGCCCACTGTGGCAGTGATAGGAAGCGGGCTGGATATGATCTATCCTTTTCCACATACCAAATATATAGACGCGATCAACCAAAATGGCTGTGTGGTGACGGAACACCCGCTAGGGACCAAAGCAGAAAAGCACCACTTCCCAATAAGAAATCGGATCATAGCTGGCTTGGTAGACGCAGTAATCGTAGTAGAAGGTGGTATGAAAAGTGGAGCACTGCTGACAGCTAAGCATGCTAATGATGCTGGGCGGGAAGTGTTTGCGCTACCAGGAGATATCGCCCACGAAAAATCTAAAGGATGCCACCATCTCATCAAAAACCACCAAGCCCATCTGATCACAGCAGGAGCAGATATAGCTTATTTGATGAGCTGGGAGGCAAGCGTACCTGGGCAAGTAACTCACCAAGAAGCAGCTATGGATGGCTATTTGCAGGATCTAAATGAAAAAGAGCGCAATATCATCCGTATACTACAACAAGAAAAAAAGCTGAATTTAGATGCCTTAAGTGCACAAAGTGCGCTCTCTGTAGAAGCGCTCCTGCCAATGATGCTTCAGCTGGCTATGAAAAAATGTATCGATATACTGCCAGGCAATCAATATCAATATTGCTATAATTCTTGATGGATTCCTGAATAAAGCTAAGAAAGCACCACTATTTAATTAATGCCTGTACTTTTTTAGGTAACCTGGCGACTACGAGCTCGTAAGAGTGGTCGATCCATTGGAAAATCTGCTGATCGGTAAATTCCCCATTTAAAAGAATGCTATTCCAGTGTTTTTTGTTCATATGCCATGCGGGTATGATGTCATGATACCTTTCTCTCAAGCATAGGGCTTGCGCTGGATCGCACTTGACATTGATGCGCTTGAAGAAAATAACGTTGGTGAGGGCAAACATCTTGTTGGCTACTTTGTGTACCAGTGTTGCTTCATCAAAGGGAAAGGTTTCCGTGGCACCTGACTTGGATAAGCAGTGTTGTCTGTAGCTGTCTAGGGTCATATGGGGGGTATATTTGGTATATCTAAGAGGTTTTGTGGCTGGAGGCTATCCTAAAAATAAGCAATACTGTGGTGTATATTGGTCATGTTTCCTTTTAGCGGAAAGTAAGCAGAAATGTGGACTTATACAAGCTAATGGATGTATTTGGCATAATGGGACATGCAGCCATGTAAAGGATTAAAAAAGGAAAGGCAGATTTATTGTGAAGGTTAGCATATTTAGTTAACCCTGAAATATTTAATTAAGACACGATTAGAGCCTATAAATAACGTTTTTGAACATAAAATGGACACTGTTTTTGAGCAAAAATTGCAAGCTTTTTTACACCTTTTATGCAAAACCTTGCAATTGCTGTAAAAAAATCATTGCCCAAAGACGCTAGCTTCTAGGTGGCAGTCAAAAGTCAACTAACAAATAGAACTATTGATTTTGACGGATAAAGAAGGTTTTTGTGGTTTCAGCAGATGTTTCGCACTGCTCAGTGTCACCGTATAGTTTGTCTAGTTTACGTTTTTAGCTATATTTCAGGGTTAACTA
>JBCCVH010000003.1:0-17766 GCA_039195685.1 Bacteroidota bacterium
ACTTCTTAGGTGTTTTTTCCCTTTCAGATTGGAACTATATGGAAGGGATTTTATATAATACTCCATGAATTTCCAATCGGGGTGTCCGTCTTTGTTTGCAGGTAATTTTACCCTCAGTTTTTTTGCATCGCTAAGGCGGATCTGCCTTCCATAACTCCATTTATAATTTTCTTGATTGATCACGGTCGCTACAAATAGCCCTATAGATTCATTAAAAGGTATTTTGTTAGGTTCTAAAACTGTAACATCTGGACTTACAACAAAAGGCACAAACTGAACAAAAGTAGAAGCGCTTATCTTCCCAATTGTTAACGACACTTTATTGTAAACTGGGGTTAAGTCGGTGTAGTTTTTAATGCCATTGTTCTTGTTTGTAGATGAGACTAATGGTACTTTTCCATCAGAATACGAATCAGCACGATAATATTTGCCAGCTGATATTCTAAAAAAGTCTTCAAGCTGAAACCATTTCCATTCCCTGTCCGTTAGCCCTACTATCTTGTCATGACAGGGAGATTTATCGGGTGCGTCAATATTGAAAGAGACATTGACCCAATCAGGTATTTCCGAAAGTTCGGGAACCAAAAGTTCGTCAAGTGTTTTGTTAGCCTCTCTACCATGGGAAGTATATCTAAACCTATTGTGGGCTATTGCGTAGCAGTAAAAATGTTTTTCCGCTTCGGTCATTTCTTGTTTAGGCGAAAGTATCTTGATGTTTTGTGCAGTATAAAAACTACTAGGTTGTACAAAAGAAGATAAGAGGCAGCTACCCCCGAGCGTGACCGTAATATCCCCTTTAGAATAAATCTTCATGCTCTCTACTGGAGAAACATAGCATTGAAAACCCAAGTTTTCGGACGATCTGCTTATAAACCTAATACCTTCTCTAGAAGTCGTTTTTTGAAGTTTGTTTAGGTCAGCTTGATTGCCGTACTCTATGTAAAACAAATCCTTTAGCCTAACCATCATACTTTACTTTGTATGCTATATATTCCTTTAATGTTTCAACAAACTCATTCTTGGTCAATTTTGAATAATCAGTTTCCATATATGCCTCTGCACACCATTCATCATCAAAATTTACATTTTGCATAACACTTAAACCTGGGATGTTTTCCTTATTGATGTAAGCACTTAACCATTTTTTCTTAATTGCTTTCCATTTTCCGTGTTTGTCAATCCTTCCATGGTTCTTGGTCTTTTCAAATCCATCATCTTTGAAATAGCCGAAAAAAGTTTTTTTCTCTTCTGGGTTCTTATTATGAGCCTTAAATATTAAAATACTCGTATTTACCCCAACTGGATAAAAAAGATCCGTTGGCATTGAAAAACTAGCTTCAAGAGTATGATACTCCATAAGCCTTTTTTTAATAGCCAATACATCACTACGGTTTGAAACGGTAGTAGACATTTGGCAAATAGCAATACAGGTACCATCCTTTACGATACATTCAAGGGCGTTTTCAACGAACTCTAATTGTTCTGCTGCATTCCCGTCTTGATAAGGTGGATTTAAGAATGCGACTGTTGGGTTTTGTTTTTTGATCTCCTCTTTATTTTTGGTGTCAAAACAGTTTCCGTAAAGTATATTGCTCTTTCCATCTCCTCTCATCATCATATTTGAACATGCATGGGAAAACATATCAGGCCTTTTTTCAATACCAAGAAGCTGTAACGACTTTATCCTGTTTTTTTTTGAGGAATCATTCCCTGCTTTTTTGAGCATATAGTTCATGGCTGAAACCAAAAACCCTGCTGTTCCGCAGCATTCATCAAAAACAATATCCTTCTCATTTAAATTCGCAACATCACAGAAGAAATCTGTGATGTGCGTAGGCGTAAGCACAAGCCCTGTTTTTTTATCGCTACCCGCATACCTTATAAATTGCGTGTAAAACTTTCCAAGGATATCAAATTGGCTATTGTTTATGTAGGGGAGTACGTTTTCATTTATAGATTCTATAAAATCTCTAAGTATTTTATTAACTTCTTTTTTTTTGGTCTTTTTATTGTAAAAGGTGTCTGAGCTAAATGAACTATTATTTTTGAATTTGGAATATTCGTTGATTATTATACTAGTCTTTAGATCATCTAGTCCATTCGATCTCAATACTCTTTCACATGCGTTCAGAAAGTTTTCTATCAAATCTTTGTTAAATTCGTAAATTTTGTAACTGCTCAAAAAGGGCTTATCCTGTAAAGCTATAAGTATGGCACTTATGAGCGTACATCTTTCGACTTCAGGTATAGAATAAGTATTTAAAAATGAATTATACTCAATGGCCTTTTCAATCAGCTCATCCTCCGTCATCGGTCTTGATTGCTCAACTACGATATTGGATATTTCCTCGGGAGTTAAAAGGACCTTGTCCTGTATATTCTTATAGGTGTAGTTTCCTTTTAACCAAAGAAAAGAAGAAGTTCTATTTTCCTTTTCATTTTCGCCACTGACCGCAATTGCTATAACGTTAAACAAATCCTTTAAGTGAGAGGCATAAAGCAATACTCCATCCACTGCATAATCTTTGTATTTTTTCCTTTCTGCACTTTCGTGGAAAGTTACCTTAGCTTTACACTCTATTAAGATAATGTTATCTAGATTGTTCTTGAACGAAATTATAAATTCGGGATAACCCTTGCCTCTCCCACTTTTCGATGCGTTTTTTAGTAACTTGTCAATTTTCGGGTTGTCGGATGATTGTTCCTCGATAACAATAAGGGGATTATCCATATAGCCCCTGTCTATTAGCATTTTCCTTACTAACTGTTCGGTTTTACGCTCGTTAGCCATATTTTATAGTTATAACCCTTCCCAAGTCTATGGTTAGAATTTTAAATAAGATTTATCTTCCTCACTCCGCAAATATAAACAAAATTTTCATTAGTCTATACAGTTGCAAAGCAATTTTTTCAAAACAGAATTTATACCTGTTATAGTCTCTTAAATCATCGTAAAGCTATATGCTTATCGGGTTAGACTTTTCCTAGGTGGCCAATATACACTATTTAGCAGAACCCACTAGATTTATTTAATTTTTCACAATTTTTCGATAGCAGCGCCATCTTGTATGCCCCTAATGTGTGCGCTACTTTGGGGTTAGTAATCCTAGCAACGTTTCGATTCTTTTTTGTGTGTCCGCTCTTTTTTTACGCTCCAACGCAATGATTTTTTTAGGTGCATTGACCAAAAAGGTATTATTTTGTAATTTCTGTTCGATTTGCGCCAAAAATTTTTCTTGATATGCCAGTTTCTCACGCAGTACGCTTTGATCTGCTAGCGGTTCGGAAGGTGGAAGCTGTGGCAGCCAAAAGGTAATATGATCTACAAGGAACACCTTTTGCTGTGCGGGTACATCGGTGGCGCTTTTAATAGCACCAACACCAGTGCATTTTTTGATGTAAGGCAAAAAGAGTTGACACCAGCGTGGTATGGCTCCTTTTACATAGAGGTCTAATGGCTCCTTTAAAAGCTTACTGTTGCTTTTGGCTTGTCTGATATGGGCGATCAGCGCTTTGACTTGCATAGCTTGTGCTAAAATAACTTCATCAAAATCGTCGGCAACTGGATAGGACGCTAGCATAATAGAATCACCTTCTTTTCGGGTGGCAAGGCTCTGCCACACTTCTTCTGTCACAAAGGGCATAAAGGGATGCAACAGCTGCATAAGTTCTACAAAAAAATGGCGCGTAGCTTGATACGTATCCATAGGGAGTATTTTCTCTCCTTTGGGCTTGACCATCTCTAAATAGGTAGCGCAGAAATCATCCCAAAAAAGTTTGTAAAGCACCATTAAAGCCTCCGAAAGCTTAAAGGCTTTGAAATGTTGTACACATACGGCCACAGCTTGACGCAACCTAGCTGTAAACCACGCAACTGCAGTAAGTTGGAACGTTTTTGGCGCTTTGTCTACGCTAGTCCATGAGCTGACCAAACGTAAAGCATGTTTGATCTTATGACTAAATTGTGCTCCTTGCTGACAAAGCTGCTCATCAAAGAGGAGGTCGTTCCCTGCAGGTGCACAGAAAAGCATCCCTGCCCGTACACCATCTACCCCATATTTTTCGATCAATAGCAAGGGGTCTGGGGAGTTACCAAGCGATTTAGACATTTTTCGCTTTTGTGCATCTCTTACAATCCCTGTAAAATAGACATGGCGAAAAGGAGCTTTTCCTGTAAATTCATAGCCAGCCATGATCATGCGCGCCACCCAAAAGAAAATAATCTCAGGGGCTGTGACCAAATAGTGGGTTGGATAGTAATACAAAAAATCTGCATTGTTGGGTTGGTGTGTCCCGTCAAAAATACTGATCGGCCAGAGCCAAGAAGAAAACCATGTATCTAAGACATCAGGGTCTTGCGCTAGATCAGCAGCGGTGAGCTGTGGGTTGCCTGTGAGCTGCTGGGCCTTTTTGACAGCTTCTTCCTCATTGCATGCGACTACAAAGCGCTTATCTGCAAGGTAATAAACAGGGATACGCTGCCCCCACCACAGCTGCCGTGAGATGCACCAGTCTTGGATATTACGCATCCAAGTCATATACATATTGACAAACTTGTGGGGATAGAAATGAATGGTTTTATCTTCTACACTTTGAATCGCAGGAGCGGCTAATGCTTTCATTTTGACAAACCATTGGGTAGAGAGACGGGGCTCTACAATGGTGCCTGTACGCTCTGAAAAACCTACCTGATGTACATGATCACCCACTTTTTCCAATTGGCCAGCGGCTTTAAGGTCAGCTACGATCTTTTTTCGCGCCACCATGCGATCTTCGCCTATATAAAGGATGGCATTTTTATTCAGCTGGCCTGTGTCGGTGAAGATGTCAATGGTAGGCAGATCGTGCTTTTGCCCTAGCTTATAGTCGTTAGGATCGTGCGCAGGGGTGACCTTCAAGCATCCTGTCCCAAATGTGGGGTCTACATAGGGGTCGGTAATGATGGGGATGGCCCTTTTGATCAGTGGTACATAGGCTGCTTTCCCATGCAAATGTTGATAGCGCTTGTCGTCAGGATGGACACAGAGCGCTGTATCGCCTAGTAGCGTTTCTGGTCGTGTGGTGACTACGCTGACAGGTTTAGCCTCTCCCTCTACACGATAGTGGATATAATATAGCTTGCCAGTTTCCGTTTTATAGATAATCTCTTCATTGGATAAGGCTGTTTTGCCTGCTGGATCCCAATTGATCATACGCTTAGCGCGATAGATATAGCCTTTGTTATAGAGGTACACAAAAGCATCAATCACAGCGGCAGACATGGTTGGCTCCATGGTAAACTTCATCCTATGCCAATCACAAGAGATGCCTAGCTTTTTCATCTGCTTGACAATAATATCGCCATGCACTTCTTTCCAATCCCAAACAGCTTTTAAAAAGGCTTCTCTACCGACTTGTGTCTTGGTCATCCCTTCTTTTTTTAGCTTGGCGACAACCTTAGCTTCTGTCGCGATAGAAGCGTGGTCTATTCCAGGGACCCAGCAGGTCTCTTTGCCTTCCATCCTTGCTTTGCGCACTAAAATATCTTGTATCGTCAAGTTTAACACATGTCCCATATGTAGGATGCCTGTAATATTAGGCGGGGGCATACCTACTACACACGGGGTTTTGGCTTTATTGGGCTTAGATTGAAAAAAGCCATGCTTTTGCCAGTAGGCATACCATTTGTTTTCTATCTCTTGGGTTTTTTCGTTAAACATCGCTTTATTTTAATTGCTAATGGCAAATCAAAGCCGTTAAAATGAATTCAATACCTTAGCTTCATTTCGTTAGCAGGACACGTATGGGGCTTTTTGAGCATAACTTGCTCTCATGGCCCTTAACATAGCCTGAAAAGGGTGCTAAGGGATACATTATTAAGTATTTTTCAACCAACTTGCTAGTCGTCAATAATTATACAGGGGCAATATAGGGGTTTAAGAGGAAGCGGACAAATTTTTGTCGATTAGCACTTGTCTATGTCTAGGAAAATATTTTTTAGTTTATGATCAAAGATTGTATCGCTAAGCCTGCAAGATATAAAGCAAACTATAGATGGCCTGCTTTCCTAACTTCTATCTTGTGCCAATATCTTTTCTCCAAAGAAAAAAAGGAGGAGAAAAAAATCCCCCCCTTTCAAGTAAGAAGTATAATTAACTAAACAAACGTGGTGATTTATACCACATTTGATTGTATAAAAACATAGTGCAAAGATATTAACTTTAAATCATATTAGCAATTTTTTAGATAAGTTTTTGTATAATATGGCCTGTACTTATTTGCTAAGTGTGTAGCAGCGTTGCTGAATAAGCTGGCTCTCCTGCACAACTCTTTAGGTTAACAGCATGTTAAACAGGATTTTTGGGGAACCTTTTTCAAAGACTCTTCCTGTGTGCAAAAAGAAATAAGATTCCCCGATCAAAAATTCGCGCCAACGGTTCTTAAAAGCAGAAGGGGTTTCGGCAAGGGGGATACTGATTTTATTATGGACAAGCAAGACGAAAAGCAGCGCTATATAGCAGATTTACATGTGCATTCGCCATATGCACAAGCAACCAGTCGATACATCACCTTGACAGGCCTTTACCAATGGGCGCAAATTAAAGGCATAGATGTAGTGGGGACAGGCGATTTCACTCATCCGAAATGGTTAGCTACGTTAAAAGAGGAGCTAGTTGAAGTAGGTAATGGTTTTTTTCGTTTAAAAAAGGTGCCTACAATAGGTGGGCTTCCTGGCATCGAACCGCAGCAGAAGCCAGTTTATTTCTGTTTGAGTACAGAGATTAGCACGATCTACAGCTACAAAGGACGCATGCGGAAAAGTCATCACCTAGTCTATGCACCTGATTTTGCTACGGTGGACAAGTTGAACGCTCAGCTGGGTAAGATTGGCAACTTAGCTGCTGATGGACGACCTATTTTAGGGCTTTCTGCACGCAATCTGCTTGAGATCGTATGTAACACTTCTCCTAGATGCTACTTGGTACCTGCCCATATATGGACTCCTTGGTTTTCTATTCTTGGCTCAAAAGCAGGTTATGATAGTGTGGCTGATGCTTTTAGGGATTTAGCGGATCATATTTTTGCGTTAGAGACGGGACTTTCATCTGATCCTGCAATGAACTGGCAAATCAGTGACTTAGACCGATATACGATGATGTCTAACTCTGATGCCCATTCGCTGCCAAAACTAGGTCGTGAAGCGAACCGCTTTGATACAATATTATCTTATGATGGGCTATTTGCGGCTTTGAAGACGCGAAAGGGGTTTAAGGGGACATTAGAGTATTTCCCTGAGGAGGGTAAGTACCACTTAGATGGACACCGTGCCTGCGGTGTATGCTTTACGCCAGCGCAGAGTAGGGCTTCGCAAGGTCGTTGTCCAAAATGTAAAAGATGGCTAACGCTTGGCGTGCTGCATCGTGTCACTGCACTGGCGGATCGGTCATCTCCTCAACAGCCAGCTACAGCACCCAACTTTGACTATATTGTTCCATTACCTGAAATCATTGCACAGATCATAGGTCAGCGGGTAAATACGAAGCGCGTCACGGCCAAGTTCATTGAGATCATCAACCATTTTGGCAGTGAGTTTAACTTCTTATGCAATGTGCCTCTCTCGGCAATAGCAGCAGCACTTCCTACACCCTATGTGACGGCAATCCAACATCTCCGCACACACAAAGTAAAAAAAATACCTGGTTATGATGGGGTATATGGACAGATGATCCTTTGGGAAGAGCCTAACCTTTTTGTATAAAATAATTTTTGGCCCTATCCCATCGTTAAGTTTTTGATGGTGGAGGAGGTGTATCAGGGACTATGATGCCGCTGCATTGTGTATTGTACAGATGGGTATACAGGCCATTGTTAGCGAGCAGTGCGTCATGGGTGCCGTCTTCTACAATGCGGCCTTTATCAAAGACTAAGATGCGATCCATCTTTTCCAATACATTAAGGTGATGGGTGCTGATAATGACGGTTTTATCTTTAGCCAAAGAGGCTAACCTGTGATATATAGACTTTGCGGTAACATTATCGAGCTGAGAAGTAGCTTCATCTAAAACTAAAATGGAGGGGTTTTGTAAGATAAGCCTAGCAATGGCAACTCGCTGCCGCTGCCCTCCAGAAATATTGGTGTTGCGTTCTGAGACTATTATCTCAGTGTGTTCACCTGTTTGGGATAATAACAAATTTTCTATCCGCAGCTGTTTGGCTAAAGCCATAAGAGCTTCATCAGTTGTACAGGGGTTGCCGTAGATAATATTTTCTCGGACCGAACGACAAAAAAGTTGTGGGTCTTGTGGCACAAAGCCAATCTTTTGGTATAAAGAAGCTGGCATAATATGGGCAATATTTTGGCCATCAATACAAATTTGCCCTTTGGTGGGTGGGTAAAGCCCTAGTAAGAGCTTGAGAAATGTTGTCTTGCCAGCACCTGAAAACCCTACAAGCCCTACTTTTTGTCCAGGGGGGATATCAATAACTAGATCGGTAAACAAAGGGTGCTGCTTACTAGCCATATGAAAAGTGACATGATCAAATGTAATATGCCCTTTACGAAAGATGAGCGGGGCTTTATCACTTGTGGTCAGATTGTCTTCAGGCATGTATATTTTACGTAATCCTCGATTGATAATGCCGACATCTTTTGAGATACTGGTGATGTCATCTATATCATACCAAAGCATATTCATGAGCACCTCATTGCGGTAGAGCACAGCCACGAATGCGCCTGTGCTCATCGCGCCTTGCTTTATTTGCTGGGATAGGAGGTAGAACATCAACCCTTGAAAAACAAAATAAGAGATTCCTAGCAAATTGGACATATTCAAAAGACTAAAAGCTACCTTTTTTTCACTATGCATTACATGGTTTAGTCGATTGTCAAGTTTCTTTCGCTCTTGCTTTTGTTGACGAAAGAGCTTCACTGATAAAATATTCCTAAGCAAATCTACAATATGAGCGGCAATGAGCCCTCGCTGCTTGGTGTAGTGTGCATTTCGTATGGCAGCTTCACGGTTGAAATGCATAATAAGGCTGTTAATGAAGATGAAAAAAACAGCGTAGAGCAACGCTAGCAATCGATTGATCGTATATATGTGGTAGATCACCAATAAAAAAGAAAGATATAAAAAAAGAAGCTTAGAAAGCAATGTTTCTGTGAGTTGGGGCACATGCTCTGCCAAACGTGCTGTATAATCACTAAGCAGCCCACTATGGTTTTTCTTAAAAAAACGGTGGTTTTTATGCAAAATACACTTCATCGCAGCTTGTATGACCCTTTTACTTAGCTTGGGTATGATCTGAATATCCAGCAAAAAATCCTGTAAACGGATAATCACCGTCATGCTCATTTGGAGTATTACGAAAATACCTAGGGTATATAAAAGCTTATAGTCAGTAAATTTGTTTTGTACTAGCAGATTAGTGATGTTTTCTAAGGCATTGGGCACCCATAAAATGGTCATAAAAGTCTCTAGTATGACAAGCAGCACAACCCCAAAAAGCAATAGCTTATAAGGCTTTAGCATGTCCACCAGATAGCGTAAGCAGGTGTAAGGCACTTTCTTTTTCATATGCAATAGGATAAGTGGTAGGTACTTTTACAATGGGAGCGAATATACGAAAAACAATATATGCAAGTCTAATCTGCGCTTAAATCTTGCGCTATATTTACATACATTGGAGAATTTAAAAATAAAAGAAGGAATAAAATGGTATAAGCCGTTTTGAAAAAATGTTTTCCGTGCTTTTATGTGCTGCAAGCACTTTCCTGTATAGCAACTTTTAGTTGGCCTAAAACAGCTTTTAGCGCTACAAGGGTATAGATGTTACCATTATACAATACCACAATATCGCCTATCATCGTATGAAAAAACCAGCGTTGCCCGTATATGCTGGTCATAGTGGCCATCGCGGCAAGTGGAGGGGGAGGTGTTGGCCAATAGATGGATTCAAAATCTAGAACGGCACTGTTAGGCGTTTTTAGCTGGAGCGCTTGGCAGATGTTGGCTCTTTTTTGGGCTAGCTGTAGGTTGGCCTTTGTTTGATCAAAAGGACAATGTAACAGCCATTGCTTTTTTTGCTTGGTATAAACTCTCTCCAATAGTCCTAATGCAACTACTTTTTTCTCTAAGGCACGGGCTTGGTAGGCATCTGGCATGGCTTGTAGCAGACAAGCGGCTCTAGCGCCCTGCTCTAGCCACCTTTTTTTTAGCCGTGGCTGACAGCTTATGCCTACCTTAATCACGCCAGGGGCAAAATAGGCCAAATAGACATCATGGGGGAAACGATTGTATTGCTGCTGCTGAGGAGAAAGTGCTGCTGCGGGCAATGTATCAAAAGCAGGATGAAAGCCACGGGCTTTATCGCAAGCGAAACATTGGGGGGCTGGTCTTGTGGGGGGGAGCTTGGCTTGGTGCGGGCATGGAGATAGAGAAAGCCCATCAGCTAGTAAGTCGTAGCGTCCTGTACAATAGCGTTCGGCACTATACTGAAAAGCAAGCTGCTGCCCTGCTTGCAGTATGTGTTTGGTTTGCTTGGGTGTAGCACCTGATGAATCTACCAATATCCAATAGGGGCGATAGGTGTTGGCTTGTGCGACAAAGCCATAGTGCATGATCATTTGATAACGCACTGAAAATGGAGAAATGGAAATGCTAGGTGGCTGGGAGGGGAATAAGTCAAGCATACTTTATAGGTAAAAGTTTATGCATATTTAGGCGACTGTACAACGTTATTCAGCAGCTTTTTGCTAATTTTTTCAATAGGCTACCCTTAGTGTGCTAAATCAGCACAGTTACTTTGTTTTCTTTTACAATGGCCAAGCCATTATCAATAGCAAGCGTTTGGGTACTCACACCAGTGTTGTAAGTGACAGGTCCTTTTTCGAGCCAACTAATGATGGGCGCATGGTTTGGGAAAACTTCAAATGGGCCTTCTGCACCAGGGAGGCGTACACTATGCACCTCTCCTGTAAAGATTTTCTTCTCTGGTGTAACAATCACTAGCTTTATTTTCATGCCCCAAATATATATAATTGCGAATTGTAAATGGCAAACTATCTATATTTATCTATATTTGCAGGGTTAACTATTCTTAAATAACAAATACTATGGAAGTATCACCACATTATTTATCTGTCATTCCGTTTATTGGCCTTTTATTGATGATTGCCACTGGACCTGTATTATATCCCCATTTTTGGCATCGTTACTATGTACCTATTGCGATTAGCTTAGGGGCTGTTGTAGTAGGCTATTATGTATTTGCACTAGGGAATTATGATGCGCCCGTAGAGGCTTTAGCAGAGTATATTCAGTTTATTTTGCTTATTGCATCCTTATATATGGTATCGGGGAGCATACTTATTAAGCTGAATTATGCGCCTACACCGCGCATAAACTTAGCTGTTTTATGGACTGGGGCGGTGCTGGCAAATTTTATAGGCACGACAGGGGCTTCTATGCTGTTGATCCGACCTTATATTCGTTTAAATAAAAAAAGGCTTTCTGCTTATCATATTGTTTTTTTCATCTTTATGGTAAGCAATGTAGGCGGTGTATGCACGCCTGTAGCCGATCCACCACTCTTTCTAGGCTTTCTTAAAGGGGTACCGTTTTTCTTTACGCTTTGGCATGGTATACTTCCTTTTTTCTTTGCGTTATCTCTATTAAGTATGGTATTTTACTGGCTAGATGGTAAAACAGCGCTGCAAGGCAAGGTGCTTAAAACAACTGAGCAAGCGGGGATCACGATCAAAGGGGCCCGCAATTTCTTGCTGTTTATCGCGATCTTGGGGGCAGTTTTCTTAGACCCGCATAAATTAGACATCCCTTATCTTCCTTATACTGACCAAGGGGGGCATGTGCATCATTTCTCTTTTATACGGGAGCTGATTTTCGTGGGGGTGATTCTGTATGTACGTTTTACGGCGGATCGAGCGGTATTGCGTGCTAATAATTTCACTTTAGAGCCTTTAAAAGAGGTGGTCTTTATCTTTATCGGTATTTTCTTTACGATGATGCCTGCCTTAAGCTTGATCAAAAATATGGCTACAGCGCACCAAGAGCGTATCAATCCTAACCTCCTTTATTGGGCTACGGGGATATTGTCTAGTGTACTAGATAATGCACCTACATACCTTAATTTCTTAACGGCGGGGATGGCAGCAAAAGGCTTAAATATCGAAACCATAGCAGATGTGGGCACATATGCCAAAGATCATGCGGCATGGCTGAGTACAACTTCTATCGCAGCTGTTTTCTTTGGGGCGATGACGTATGTAGGTAATGGGCCTAATTTCATGGTGCGGGCTATCGCAGAAGAGCAAGGGCTAAAGATGCCTAGCTTTGGGGGCTACATATGGCGCTACTCGATCCGTTTCTTATTGCCTGTTTTGTGCTTAGTGTGGCTTGTCTTTACTTAGCTGAAACTTTCATCTGTAAATTAGTGTGGTGCTCAACCTGTTTGTGCCTTGCCTCAGCTCTCAAAAGAAGCTAGGTTTTAAACATGTTGAGGAAACGTAGTAGGTGCACTTGTAAGGACCTGTAACTGATATTCCGCACCAAATTTTCAAAATTTTTAGTTAACTAAAAATAAAAAATAGGCTATACTAAACTATATAAGCTATTTTTAAATTTTCTCTACACGTTCTCTATACTTTGATACGTCTACTTTTCTGTAAAATGGCCAATTTAAACATCATGTGACGCTTCCTAACCTTTACATTTCACCATAAACGATATTTTGGTGCGGAATATGGGCTGTAAACATAGCGGTTTTATTTTAAATTCAAAAATTTTATAAATATTTCTACAAAAGCGTTGATAGGAAACGATGTGAACTAGCCTTATGCGAAAGCAGGAGAGATTGCACGCTATTTTGTTTATTATAGATATGGTATCTTGATTATATATCAGAAGGGATATCTCGCCAGCAGTTTTCGTAAGAAATTGAGGACTTGTTTTTATGCATCTTTTTTGCTAAGGTAGTCCTCAAAGAGGTTTTTGGGCTTTTTAAACTTGGGTCTTGGCCCTAAGATACGTCGCACTTCTTCACCAGATAGTTCTTCTTTTTCCATGAGTGCGTCAGCAATTTGGAATAACTGGTCTTGGTGTTTGGTGATGAGTTGGGTAGCTTGCGCAAGTAGTTTGTTGGCACACTGTGTAATGGCTTTATCGATCTCTTGTCCTCGTTGTTCTGAAAAGGGCTTGGTGAAGCTATACTTCCCAGCGCTAGTGGAGTCATAGTAGGAAAGGGGGCCGATTTGGGGGAGCATACCATAGACTGCATACATGTCTTCTAGTATCTTTTTTACGCGCTCAAAATCGTTTTGTGCACCTGTAGAGGCTTCACCAAAGCTGAATTGTTCTGCTGCTCTCCCACCTAGCAGGGTACATATTTCATCCAATAGATAGGCTTCTTGATGAATATGCTTTTCTTCAGGTTCATATTGTGCAAAGCCTAGGGCTGCGTTGGTGCGTGGCATGATGGTGACTTTGACAAGAGGGGTAGCGTTGGGCATATGGTGGGCTACTAGTGCATGTCCTGCTTCATGGATAGCCACAATCTTTTTCTCTTTTCCTTTTAACATTTTACCATCTCGTACGATACCGCCTATGTTTTGGTTGATAGCTTCGTTAAAGTCTTCCATAGTAACTGCTTTTCTACGCTTGCTTACGGCAATGAGTGCAGCATCATTGGTGATCTCAGCAATATCTGCATAGGAAAAGTAGGGGGTTTGCTTGGCAAGTTCTTTTACATCGATATGGTCTGCTGTTTTAATTTTTGCTGCGTATGCGGCAAAAGTTTCTTCTCTTTCGTTAATGGCGGGTAGGTTGGTATAGACTTTTCGTCCTAAACGGCCTGAGCGTAGCAGTGCTTTATCAATTACTTTTTCACGGTTGGTGGTGGCGAGGAAGAAGATGCGTTCATTGGGCTTAAAGCCATCGAGCTCATTGAGAAGCTGATTGAGGGTGTTAGCGGCATCTGATTGTCCTCCTTCAACAGCACCAGATGATCTTTTATAGCCAATAGTGTCAATTTCGTCTATAAAGATGATACAGGGGGAATGCTTGCGAGCACTGGCAAAGAGCTTGCGTATGCGCTTAGCGCCTAAACCTACAAATATTTCCTCAAAATCACTACCAGAAGCGGAAAAGAAGGGGACATTGGCTTCTCCTGCAATGGCTTTGGCTAAGAGGGTTTTACCTGTGCCTGGTGGGCCTATAAGAATGGCCCCTTTGGGTGGTGTAGCACCTATATTGAGGTAACGTTCGGGATATTTAAAATAGTCTACAATGTCACGTACTTGCTTTTTGGTTTCTACCATGCCTTGTATGCTTTTAAAGGTGACACCTGTTTTGTTTTTTTTGCCCCAAATAATTTGGGAAGAGCTTCCGCCGCCTATGGAGCTACCTAGTACATCCCCAAAGAAGAGATAGCCGATGCCTAGCAACAATAGTACATTGAATAGTATACCTAATAGTCCACTGTGTAGGACTCGATCCATAAGATTAGGGGGAAGGGCTGTTGGTGCTATATAGGTGACATCTTTGGTTTTGCAGTCCTTAGAAAAATTCTCTTCAAATTTTAAACCTATATATAGCTGAAAATCGGGGTTATCAGTGCTTGCTGAGGTAATTTTTTTGGCTTTCTTTCCTGCTTCATTGAGGTAGATGTAGAGCATTCTTTTATGTGAGGCAATCTCTAGCTTAGCTACATGACCGTTTCTCATCAATTTAAATAACTCTTCTTCTCCTCCTTGAAGGGTTGCATAATTGGGATTATAGATATTTTGAAAGACACCGACAGCCAGTACTACCAATAAGACAATGATAACGCCGTTCAAGGGTTTGTTTCTGCGATTATTGTTGCCAAAGGGCTTATTGTCAGAATTTTGTTTAGCGTTTGCTTGCTGTTCACTCATAATTAGGACTTGTTATTACTTCCGCATGTTTTTGCTATTTTACAGAGATATCAAAGGGGGCAAAGTTAACTATCTATTGGCCCAAATATAATTAAAAAAACGCACTTTGCCTAAAGGAGGGTATTTTTTATAGAGAAATGAGTAACTTTGCCTGTCTCTGTTAAGGAGTGGTGACCGAGTGGCTTAAGGTGCTCGCTTGGAAAGCGGGTGTACTTTTAAAAGAGGTACCGAGGGTTCGAATCCCTCCTGCTCCGCTGATAATTGCAAATGGCTAATAATAATACGGTGTATTGATTATCTTAGTATTTTGCGCATGGTCTCTACATCAGCAGGATGGTGAAAATATTAGTTGGAGTCACTATTAGCAATCTGCAATGGGGTTGTTGGATCTCTTTTTTGAGCTGAAGTGATAGGTAGCGTTGCGTAAGCAATGGGTGATCTGCACCATATGAAGCGTTTTTATGCTAGCGATGCAACAAGTTGATCTGCAATTAAAAAAGATGGGGAATTTACATTTATGTTATGCAGGTGCTGGGGCGGGAAAAACGCATACGTTGGTACAAACTTACTTAGCTAAGGCTTTAAAAAAGCCAGCTTTTTTTGGTCGTATTTTAGCGATTACGTTTACCAATAAAGCGACAAAGGAGATGAAGGAGCGGATTATCAACTATTTGGATCGGCTAGTGAAGGGTACAGACAAGGCACTGGGGGAGGAATTGCAGCAAGCATTGGGTTGTGATGCGGTGACTTTACAACGAAAGGGCAAGGCGTTACTCACCATGATATTGCATGACTATCAAGAGTTTTCGGTATGCACGATTGATGGTTTTTTCCAAATGATCGTGCGTGCTTTTGCAGGAGAGTTGGGTTTACCCTTGTCTTATGGCTTACTATTGGATGTAGCACCGATACTAGAGGATACCTTATGGGGGCTATTGGCGACATTGGCGCGGTATCCTAGGTTGGTATCGGCTTTTACAGCGCTTTCTATCGATAAAATACAGCAGGGGAAAAGTTGGGATTGTACAGGGGCGATTAGGCAGTTGGGTAAAATGCTTTTGCTGGATCATGGTGATAACTTGGACGGCGGGGGTGCTGTAGGGGGGGATACAGGAGCTACGATTGAGAATTTTTTCAGGTCACAAAAAGCAGCTAGTGTTGCCTTTAAGGCGCAACTGAAGGATATGGCAGGGGATTTACTCGAGAGTATAAAAGGGCGTGGTTTGTGTGTGAAGGATTTTGCTTGGGGTGGGCATGGGGTAGTAGGTTTTTTAGAAAAGCTATATGCTAAAAAAGAAGTAAAGCCGAGTATGCGCATCTATAATGCGGTAGCAAAGCGTGGCCATTGGGTAAGTACTAAAAGTGTACACTATAGTGGTATGGCTGGGGTGGTACAGGATCATTGGCAGCCTCGATTGGGGGCTTTGTTGGATTTTTACGATAGGGGCTATAGGGGGCATGCTACTTTTCGGGCTTTGCAGCCGCTGTATTATGCGATGGCGAGTGTAGGTCCTTTGGGTGAACTCTTAAGGCAGCATGAGTTGCTGCAAACAAATCTTCCTGTGGCTTATTTGCCTGATTTGTTGGGGAGGGTGGAAGCTGGGGTTGCTGTGGCTTTTCTATATGAAAAATTGGGGCGGCATTATGATGCGTTGCTGATCGATGAATTTCAGGATGTGTCACGGGGACAATGGGCACGGCTTCATCCGCTTTTACACTATGGTTTGGAGCGGGGGCAAGATAGTTTTTTGGTAGGAGATGTAAAGCAAGCGATCTATCGGTGGCGTGGTGGAGATGCAGGGCTTTTTTTGTTTGGGGTAGCGGCTACCATGGGGGCGGATCGGATCAGGGAGACAGCTTTAGGGCATAACTGGCGTAGTAGGCGGCATATTGTAGCTTTTAATAATGTTTTTTTCAAGATGGCGGCAGATGCATTAAGTGCTTATCTAGAAGCTTTAGTGGATGAAACTGGGAGGGTTATGTTGGGTGAGGGGATGGATCATCAACAGATTAAAAAGGCGTATAAGCACGTGGCGCAACAACTGCCTAAAAAAAGTACAGATAGCGATCTAGGTTATGTAGAGTTGGCTTTTTTCCCTAAAAAGAATGCAACAGTGGAGGATTATCATTGGCGGGATGGGGCTATAGCCCGTACGATAAAAAAGGTAGAAGAATTGCAGCAAGTGGGGTATAAGCTGTCAGATATAGGTATTTTGGTACGGGATAATAAGGAGGCTAGGCAATTGTTAGATGCTTTTTTAGGATATAAAAAGAGTGAGGAGGCTATCCGTGGACTAAGCTATGAAGCGTATGGTATAGCGGGGGAGAAATTGGGGGACAACCCATATATACAGCTTTTGGTACATGGGCTTATGTATGTGGGGGATCCTAGGTCTGGGTTTACATTGACTACATTGATACATTTATACCAAACATATGGTGGGGAGGTGTCTAGGAGGGAGTTTACGCACCAATATTGGATGGCAGGTGGGGAGATGGAGGGTGCTACGGTAGATTTGTTACCGCATGTATTGCTTAAGGAGGTAACGACTTTGGGGCGGTTGCCTCTCTATCTTTTAGTGGATAAGCTGATCTCTCTTTTTGGGCTTAAGAAGGCAGTGGCTTGGCCTTATGTGGCTATTTTTCAGGGGCAAGTGGATGCTTTTTTACGGGATCATGGGGGGCATTTGATGGACTTTTTAGCTTGGTGGGAGCGTATGGGCCATCAGGTGTCTTGTGAGCTGGATGTGGTGGAGGATAGTTTACAGGTAATGACCATTCATAAGGCAAAGGGATTGGCTTTTGATATTGTGTTGCTGCCATTTTGCGCTTGGCCTCTAGATCACCCACCCACC
>JBCCVH010000004.1:0-15243 GCA_039195685.1 Bacteroidota bacterium
ACATAAAGGAGAAAGTACAAGCTATAATGCACTATATAAGCTGTTTTGCAACTTTCTCTACACGTGCTCTTACTTTAATATGCTTACTTCACTGTAAAATGGCCAAGTACACCTCATGTGTACGTTCCTTACTTTATATGGTACTATAAGCGTTTATTTTGGGTGCTTAATATGGATTTGATCTAATAAAAGTTAATAATAAGCACTATTGTTTTTTAGTGTCATTATTTTACACCTAAATCCACATTATAGGCGCTTGTAAACTTAATATTTTGATAGTCTAAAATGAACTTGTGGCATCGCTGGAATAGCAACGTGCCTTATCGCCCAGACAAGGCACGACTTAGGTAAAGCAGGCTACCTATGATACCAGCTCAAAAAAGAATAGTGTCACAATCCCGTTAAGAATTAAAAAAATTTTTAGAAACTTTAAAAAAAGGAAAATCACACGCTGCTATAACCATGCTACTATTATTATTAAAATCGCGCCCAATTTTCTCTTTTCGATGTTTTACCATAAACTGGCCAAAGTTACGAAAATGAAACACTTCTCCCTCTTTTAAACCCTCTTTGATAACGTTAAAAAAAGTATCTAGCACTTTTTTAACCTCTTTTGTCTTCAGATTGTTTTGCTGAGATATTACTTTTATTATCTGTTGTTTTGTCATTTTTATTTACTTTTGGAAAGCTTAAAACAAAATGTGTGTATTTAACCCCTTGTTTTACATCAGACTTACAAACCACATCTCCGCCAAAAGATTCCATTACTTTCCTTACATAATATAAGATACCTACTTCACCCAAGCTTTCACAATTCGCTAAATATGCTTCAGGGTCACTAGGATAGCTAAACAAATCAAGCATATCGCTCGTTTTAATCTTTTTACCTGTATAATAATAATGAATTTTATTATCCTCTATCCATATGTGCCGATCCTCATCTTCTTTTTCACAACGCCAGTAGCTATAGCCTAATAAATGCATGATAGCCTGTTTAAAGTGCTTTTCTGAGCCAAAGAACATAAAATCTTGCTTAATATGCACGCTAGGCAACTTATATTGTAAGTCACTCATATTTTCATAATAAAGCAAAGCCTCTCGAATACAGTCATTGATATTATAATAGCCAAAATAGTCTTTGTTGATTTTACACCCTAACACACTAATGCGATAACGCATAATCTCTTGGGAACGATCATGTGTATCACTTAAGCCAGTCAAGTTTTCTTCTAGTGTATAGAAGATATTCTTGGTCATAGACATGGTCACTTGATCATCTTTTTCGCTCTTTGTAACTTTACTTGACTGGATACACATACTTATGATACTTGCATAGCTTTTTCCTGTACCCACCACATTACTCGTATAGTGCATGAGCTCTCTGCTAAGGATAAACAATAGAGTATCTAAATACGATATATCAGGTTTGCTGCTGCGTATACAAAACAATACTAACAACACACTCCCCATTATCACAATTAACGTAAGGATGCTGGTTAGATTACAGTCCAGTAACATACTATAGGCACTGCTTTTATCGTGATAAAGCCCTACACTATACACGACATTCCCCAGCAGAGCACTTATCACCAGCCCAACTAGAAACACTTGCCGATCTACCAATTGACCTAGCATCAATATTGTAAAACTAATACTCAATAAACTTATGGAAATATTTAGTTCATTGTGCTCCCCGAATAATGTCAAAAAGTAAATCGTACCCAAAAACCCAAAACAATAAATCACCGTAATATGCCAAAAGAGAGGATATAAATTGATTGCACTATCTTGCCAAAGATCCTTTAAAACAACCCCAACAGATAACAAAAAACCTATCGAAGTCAAAAAAGTAATACCTTTACTCGCCTCTTCAGTATATCTATATATAATAGAGGATATCCCTATGCAATATAAGCAAAATGTAAAGAAAAAAAGCAAATGCCTAGATCCATAATTGCTTACGGATCGCCTCGAATATCTAGACAAAAAACTAATACCAATCATACCTCTAATTTAAATTTAAAATCAACCTCAACTCTTAACATTCAGGTGCTGCTCCCAATAATAGAAATTATAATCTTAATCACAAGAACAACACTATAAAAATGCGAAAAACAAACTAATGTTATTGAATAAAACTAATGATAAATAATAAGTTTCTTTAATTCTCAAAACTATTAAAAAACCTTATTAAAACCCCAGTTAAAAATTTTATGATAAAAAAACAACTCAGATGACAATGTTAACCATCTTTTGTTTTATGATGATGATTTTTGTTACCTTCTTTTTTGCGATATATTTTTTGATTTGAGGCAAAGCTAACACAGCTTTTTTGAGTGAAAATTCGTCAATATCAGGCTTACAGACGTATTTTGCCCGCACTTTTCCATTGATGGCGACAGGGTAGGACACACTATCTTCCTGCAAAAAAAGTGAATTTTCTTTAGGAAACGGACACACTATTACACTCCCTTTTTGGCCTAGAGATTGCCACAAAAACTCTGCCATATGAGGCGCAAAAGGGGTTAACAAAGATGTAAATTTTTGTAAAATGATTTTATCGGTACACTGCAATTTGAGCAATTCATTGACGCAAACCATCAAAGCACTAATGCTTGTATTAAAGGCGTAACGTGCAAGCCCCAGTCTTACTTTAGTTATAGTTTTGTGTAATACCTTTTGAGCCGCTTCACTAGGCTTTTTATCTATATAATAGACACACTTATCACCCTGCTGATGGAAAAGTCGCCACACTTTTTTCATAAAACGCGCAGTCCCCTCAATCCCCTCTATACACCAAGGTTTAGACTGCGTAATAGGCCCTAGAAAAAGCAAGTATAACCGCAGCCCATCTGCCCCATATTGCCTAATAATAGGATAAGGATCTATCGTATTATACTTAGATTTAGACATTTTTTCTAAAGCCTCCCCACAAATATACACCCCCTCCTCTAAGATAAAAGTAGCCCCTGCCAAATCAGCTCGCCAAGCCCTAAACCCTTCGATATCTAAAATACCCTTTTTGACCAAGCCGATATCCACGCGCAAAGCTACCGTATCATATTGGTCCTTCAGCCCATGACTTACAAACTGGTTGGTCCCTTTGATACGATACACAAAACGAGAAAAGGCCTGTATCATCCCCTGATTGACCAACTTTTGAAAAGGCTCTTCAATCGACACCAGCCCCAAATCATACAAGAGCTTGGTAAAAAATCGCGCATAGATCAAGTGACCTGTAGCATGCTCCTTCCCCCCTACATACAAATCTACTGCACCCCAATAATTCACCGCTTCACTATCCACAAAAACCTCTCTATTATGCGGATCCATATAGCGCAAAAAGTACCAACTAGAGCCAGCCCATGCAGGCATCGTAGTCTGTTCTAGCGGATGCCCAGCAGCTGTATGCCATTTTTCCGCACGCGAAAGAGGTGGCTTCCCAGTAGCACTCGGCTTATAGCTCTCAATAGCAGGCAAAACCAAAGGCAGCTCCTCCGCTGACAAACCATAAGGTACCCCCTCCTTATAATAGATCGGAAAAGGCTCACCCCAATAACGCTGCCGACCAAAGACAGGATCACGCAACCGATAATACAATTCTGCTTTCCCTTTTTTCTGCTCCTCTAGCCGTTTCAAAAACATTTCCTGCGCTTCCACCACACTAAGCCCATCCCCAAAATCACTATTCACCAAAGTCCCCTCTTTAGCCTCATACGCCTTTTCACTAATATCCCCACCACGCACCACTGCTACGATAGGTAAGTCGAAATGCTTCGCAAAAAGATAGTCCCGTTGGTCATGTGCAGGTACCCCCATAATCGCCCCACGACCATAGTGAGGCAAAACATAGTCAGCGATCCAAACAGGCACTTTTTTCCCTGTAAAAGGATGTAAAACATACAAGCCCGTAAAAATACCCCGTGCCCCTTTGGTCGCTTGCATACGTGTGCGCTCGTTCAGGTTTTTAGCATAAGTCACATATTTTTCGATCGCTGCAAAGTCCCCACACACAGCACCCCCCTCTAAAGGCTGCAAACCATCTACCCCCACACCCAAATATGCATCAGAGATCGGCTTCATATCATGTGCGATGTCCCTCTTTTTCCCCTTTTGCCAAGCGATAATGTTTGCTACCAATGGATGTTCAGGTGCCAAAGCAAGATAAGTCACCCCAAAAAGCGTATCCAAACGTGTCGTAAAAACCTTAATATCTCCAGTAAGCCCCCCTGTTAAAGCAAAAGAGACCTCTGCCCCCATAGACTTACCGATCCAGTTATATTGTATCTCCTTAATCGATGCTGGCCAATCCAACGCTGCTAAGCCATCCAATAACCGATCAGCATAAGCCGTCATACGCAACTGCCATTGCCACATTTCCTTCTGTACCACAGGATGCCCCCCCCGCTCAGAAAGTCCATCTCGTACCTCATCATTCGCCAATACTGTACCTAAAGCTGGACACCAGTTCACTTTTGCTTTCGACAAATAAGCCAAACGATACCCCCTAAGTATGTTTTCTCGCTCTTTTTGTGACATATTACGCCACTCTTCTCTAGAAAAAAGTGGTATCCCCCTACTACAAGCCGCTTGCACAGCCCTATTCCCCTCCGCTTCAAAAGTAGCCAACAAAGTATCAATCGACTCTGCACGATCCCTCTCTTTATTATACCAGCTATTAAAAAAGGCCAAAAAAATCCACTGCGTCCACCGATAGTAAGCTGGATCCGTTGTAGCCACCTCCCTATCCCAGTCAAAAGACAGCCCCGCCGCCTTTAAAAGACGCTTATAAGCCCCTATATTCTCCTTAATCGTAACCGCAGGATGTTGTCCCGTCTCGATCGCATACTGCTCCGCTGGCAACCCAAAAGCATCAAATCCAATCGGATGCAACACATCATAACCCTCCATCCGCTTTTGAATAGCCACCACATCACTAGCAAAGTAACCCAATAAATGCCCCACGTGCAACCCACTTCCAGACGGGTAAGGAAACATATCTAAGATATACTGCTTCTGTTTTTTGCCCTTCCCATCCGCCTTAAACACCTTATGCTGTGCCCAATACGCCTGAATTTTCGGTTCTATTTCATTAAAATTATATAGTTGGTTACTCATAACGCTTACTAAAGGAAATCATTCAAAATGAAAAGTCAAAAATACAGATACGTCCAAAATTGTATCTATTTGAGCAGCTTTTTACGCTTTAAAAGCATCTTCAGAAACTTGATCTCTTGCAGCGTGTTGAATATCCGATAAGGCCAGTAAAGAAATTGGGCCGTAGATAGAAACAAAATAAAGCAACTCTTCTTTTTACGTACAAACTTAATCTGATCCCACATGATTGGCATCCCCTGCTTGGAGGTAATCTGCACCATAATCTGTTTGCTACTGATTTGGTAAGATAACCGCTCAAAGAACAGCTTATTATTCGGCATCACCGTCACAGCATAAAGCTGAAAAAAATAGAAAGCCAAAAAAAGCAATAACAATACAATCACAAAAGTAGCCCAGTAAGCATGATTAGTATAGAAAAGCGTACCGATTACGATCGTAAACAAGCTTAATACCCACCATTTTGAGCGCATGATCTCCCAATAGCACGTCTTAATGTACCTAGAAGTAGCAAGTTTGTATTTTTTAGTCCTGATGATCATGAACGCAAAGCTACAAAAAAAATTAAAAAAACCACGCTCCTGTCAAAAAATCAAATAAATATCCAACATGGTACACCTAAAAAAGCGCTTTAGACCAGCAAAAATCAGCTCAATTTACTTTAACGTGCATGAAAATCATGTATATTGCCCTCGCTTAGCAACTACTATACATACCATGAATACAACGTATCAACCCCAGCAAAGCAACCTCAAACTAGCTTTTCACCTCTTGCTTCTCCTGTTTTGTATACCTATTCATATAGGCTTCAACAGTGCACTTTTTGTGCTCGTTTGGCACTCCCACAAAACACTGATATCCATCGGCCTCTTGGTAAGTATGTTATGGGCAGGTATCATCGCTCCCTTAGTCACCTTACAGCTCAGTAAGTACAGTCATAAGAAAGACTTTTATTTCTTTATCAATGGACTCATCACCTTCGTTACCCTACTAGGCATCGATTGTTTTAGGCTGGTATACGATCAGTTCAACCCCAACCACCGCACCCCACTTTTTGATTTTTTATGGCACAACTTGCTATACCTAGACTTTTCCCTAGAGCGATTATCCGACGAACTACATGCTAACATCTTTCACCTACTCTACTACTTTGGTGGGCTCACATTATCCACCTTGCTTTTTTATAAAAAAGACCGCATCTTCATTATGAAAAGCGTACCTGTGCTAGATGATGATGATGACGAGCTTATTATAGATTACAGTTCATTACACACAGATGACGAAGAGGATGATGAGCTTATACTAGATGACAGCGAATCACACACAGATGATAGTGATTATTTGTATTAATCTTAGGCGATATACCACTATTATCGCATACGTTCATAGCTCGGCTGATATTTCTTTGATCAACCCAGCTACACTACTACACAATGGAATATTTGATATGAGCTGCTCTTTTAGCCCGAGCAAGACCAGCAATACTTTTTTATGCGTCTTTAATAGGTCAATATATCTTTTTTCGATCGTTTTAAAGGTGCCTAAATATTTACTCTTATAATGGGCTAGCTCTTGTACTTGGTCCAGTGCTTCTCTTGTCCGAGACAAGCGGGGAAAATCGGCCGAAAAGTCATAATCCCCTAAAGCGTATTCTAGCCTAAGGATGAAGAAATCATTTAACTTTTCCGCCTTCAATCTTCTATATAGTGTACTTGTGCTGATGCGCATCCGCTTCGCAATAACCGCATAAGGTAGCCCTACTTGGCTAATGGCACTTTTTACGATGGTGCCTTCGTGTTGCTTTTCTTTTGTATCCATAGTTTCAACCATCCCCAAATATACATTCTCTATTTTGGTGTTGCAAGTTTTTTTCGGCATTTTCATCCACAAATAAAAACCCAACCTGTGTATATCTCTTAGCAATAGCATTATGCTCCCTACGCCTATATTGTATCCCATATTCTATCCCCAAAAAAGCGTTTATATGGCGACAAAGATAAGGAGCATCACATGATGGTTTCATCGGCCATAGTACAAGCATATGCCTATCAAACCCCTTAACAAATCGGGCAATAACGCGATCTATTTGTCATCTATGCAAAACCGCAATACAGAGCCCTGCATCCTTGATCGCCTAGGTAATTAACCCTGAAGTATAGCTAAAACCGTAAACTACACAAACTATACGGTGGTGCTGAGCAGTGCCAAGCATCTGCTGAAACCACAAAAAACCTTCCTTATCCGTCACAATCAATAGTCTTCTTTGTTAGTTGAATGTTGACTGCCACCTAGAAGCTAGCGTCTAAGGACAATGATTTTTTTACAGGAATTGCAAGGTTTTGTATAAAAGGGGCAAAAAGACTTGCGATTTTTGCTCAAAAAAAGTGTCTGTTTTATGTTCAAAAACGTTATTTACAGGCTTTAATCGTGTCTTAATTGAATACTTCAGGGCTAACTAGGTATGCAAGTGTTGCTGTAAGCGCGCAGCTTTTTTTTCTCCTACCTGTGCGATCAGCGCCTCTTTATCGGCTTTTTTAATGTTTTCCACAGAGCCAAAAATCTTTAAAAGCTTTGCACTTGTCTGCGGTCCTATCGTAGGGATGGCCATTAAAGCACTCGACAAACCCTTTTTTAAGCGCATATTTTTGTGAAAAGTAGTAGAAAAATGGTGCGCAGCATTACGTATCCGCTGCAAGAGCTTCAAGGCAGGACTGCGCTTGCTTAGATAAAGTGGATAAGGATTGTCAGGCGCATAGAGCAGCTCTAGTTTTTTAGCAATTGCGATAACCTCTACACGATCCGCTATACCCACAGCCTTCAGTGCCTTCATGGTTGCACTGAGCTGCCCTTTTCCCCCATCGATCAAGATTAGATTAGGCAAAGGAGCCTCTGTCGCTACCAAATGTGTATAGCGGCGCGTAATCACTTCTGCCATTGACGCAAAATCATCTGGTCCTACTACATGCTTAATATGGAAATGACGATAATCTCGCTTCGCAGGTTGCCCATTTTTAAAGCATACCATCCCTGCCACAGGATTAGTCCCTTGCAGATTGGCATTGTCAAAACACTCTATATGTCGCGGCAACGCCTTAAGTTGCAGCTCTTTTTGCAGCATCTGCAATGTGCTGTTGCCCCCTTTTAGTCGCTTTACCTTGCTGTTTAGCAGCTCTTTTTGGAAAAAAAGAGCATTTTTTACCGCAAGATTGACCAGCTTATGTTTATCCCCCATCTTCGGAACCAATCCCACCACATCCGCTGGTAACGTCTCTATAGCCCGATTGCTGAACACCTGCCGCACCTTACTATTTGCTTTTTCTCTAAAATGAACCAGCCCCATCGCCAAAATAGTCTCTTCTTCCTCTTCCAGCCGTTTTTGCACCTCCACCGTTTGGGCAAAGACAATCATCCCCTTTTTGATATGCAGATAACTCACAAAAGCATGCGCCTCTTTGCCTACAATGGCAATCACATCACAATCCCCTAGTGTAGGATGCGCTACAAGAGAGCGTGATTGATAGCGCGCTATCGCCTCTAATTTTTCCTTGTATGCCTGAGCTTGTTTAAAATTTCGTTCGCGTGCCGCTGCCTTCATCTTCGTTTGTAGCGACTTTTTGACCTGCTGAAAGTTCCCCTTCAGTAAATGAATCACCTCCTTAATATTAGCAGCATAAGCTGCCTCCATTTGTAAAGCCACACAAGGCCCAAGGCAATTCCCGATATGGTATTCTAAACAAACCTTAAACTTCCCTTTCGCAATATGCGCTTGAGATAAATGGTATTTACAAGTACGCAAAGGGTAAAGTCCTCGGATAAGCGCCTCTATTTGATCCATCGTAGTCATGCTCGTAAAAGGTCCAAAATATTTTCCTAAAGAAGGATTTCGCTGTCGCGTGACGATAAGCCTTGGAAAAGGTTCATTGGTAATGCAAAAATAAGGATATGTTTTTCCATCTTTGAGCAGGATATTGTAGCGAGGCTGGTACTTTTTAATAAAGTTATTTTCCAACATCAGCGCATCATACCCATTCGGCATCAGCACAATACGAATCTTATGAATCTGTGCGACCATCTTTTGGGTTTTTAATGGATGTCCAGCCTTTTTAGTAAAATAGCTCGCTACCCGCTTCCGTAGATCAATCGCCTTACCTATATAAATCGGTACGTTTTTCGTATTGTAAAAGATGTATATCCCAGCCCCTATTGGTAAACGATTGTAGGCAGTACGCGGATAATATTTTTCTTCAAAGTAAGCCATGTGTACAGACATTAAATACGCAGCAATGCCCCAAAAATTAGTCAATTATTAGCACAATACCATAGGTAGTGAATTTCCCTCTGCCAAAGCATGCAGGCTTCCCGTGGTTTCAGTCATTTTCTTTGCTGATCCATAGCTAAAACAGATGCTTTTTTATGCATATCTAATGACAAATCGAGCGTCTGCGCTACGCCTGTTCAGCGAAACCAAGTAGCGTTTGGGCGAAGCGAAACCACATCCTAGCAATTTTTGCTTATTTTATGTCATTGTGTCGAAAGATAGCTATACTTGCGGCGCTTGTGGCTGTATGGTTTAGGTAATTATAGACATTCTTCTCACCGCTGGTATGATGATAAACAGCAATATATAGCAGATAAAATCAATGGCTTTTACCACAAAGAGAAGCGCGCAATATACACACTATATATGACCATTTGGCGCTATGTGCCCCTGCGGCTTTTGTGGCTATCCCTACTGCTTGTCTCCTTCGCAGTTCATGCACAGTACATTTCAAATAGTGCAAGCCCACGCTGCTACTGGTAAAAGCATATCCTTAAATACGCCGCTACAGCGCAGCAAAAAACCAGTGCCCTGCTTAGCAGCTAAAGCACCTACATCGCGCCATTAAGTGCTATACTGAAGGCAAGTAATGAGAAGTTAGTAAATCGTAATTATATTATAAATTGAAAAAAAAAGAAATAAGAAATGTGGCAGTTATTGCCCACGTAGACCACGGTAAAACCACTTTAATGGACCAACTGATGCGCGAAGGAGGCATGCTAGACAATACAGAAACCTCTCCCACACGCCTGATGGACTCCAACGACCTAGAAAAAGAGCGTGGTATCACCATCCTATCCAAGTGCACCACCCTCGAGTGGCAAGAGTACCGCTTTAATATGGTAGACACCCCTGGCCACGCTGATTTTGGCGGAGAGGTCGAGCGTATCTTAGGCATGGTAGATGGCGTACTACTCCTTGTAGATGCATCAGAAGGCGTGATGCCACAAACAAAGTTTGTCCTCACAAAAGCCCTCGCCCAAGGATTACGCCCTATTGTTGTCATCAATAAAATGGATAAGCCAGACCAACGTGCAGAAGAAGTTTTTGAAGAAGTGTTTGAGCTTTTTATGTGCCTGCAAGCCACCGAAGCCCAGCTCGATTTTCCTCTATTGTACGCTTCTGCTAAAAATGGATGGGCCATCACTGACGAAAAGCACCCCAAAGAAAATATGCAAGCCCTCTTCCAAGCCATGGCCAAGCATGTCCCCTCACCGCAAGGAGACCCAAATGCACCCCTGCAAATGTTGGTGACCACGATCGATTCGGCCCCTTTCTTAGGTCGCCTGCTCACAGGCCGTATCCACCAAGGGACAATTAAAGAAAACATGGCCGTGCGTGCCCTAGACCTTGAAGGCAACATCGTAGAACAAGGCCGTATCACTAAAATATCTATTAATAAAGGATTAGAACCCTTATTTATCCCGCAAGCGGCAGCTGGAGATATCGTCACCATCGCTGGACTGATCAAAGGGACCGTCTCCCACACCATTGCCGCCCCTACGTGTACCACACCCCTACCTGCACAGCCTATAGATCCACCTACCCTATCGATGCAGTTTTCCGCCAATACTTCCCCCTTTTTAGGACGTGATGGCAACAAACTTACGTCTAGCCTCTTAAAAGAACGCCTTTGGAAAGAAATGGAACACAACGTCTCTATCCAAGTAAGCCAAACACCTGATGGTGAAGGCTTTCAAGTCGCAGGACGCGGCGAGTTACAGCTAGGTGTATTGATTGAAACCATGCGAAGAGAAGGATTTGAAATGGCCATCAGCAGACCAAAGGTCCTCTTCAAAACCGATCCAACCAATGGGCGCTTAGAGCCTATTGAAGAGGTACAAATCGACCTAGATGAAACCTATATGGGCACCATCATAGACCATCTCAACAAACGCTATGGAGAGGTCCAAGATGTGCAATCCCTAGACGGCAACCGCCTACGCATCAAAATCGACTGCCCCACCCGCGGCCTCATCGGGTTTAATAGTGAGCTCCTCAACCTCACCCGTGGCACTGGGATTATGTGTAGGAGCTTTAAAGCTTATGAAAAATATAAAGGGCCATTAGACACCCTACGCAATGGCGTACTTATCTCCCTAAGCAAAGGAAAAGCACTTGCCTATGCCCTAATGAACATAGAGCCTAGAGGTACCCTATTTATCTCCCCAGGCACAGAAGTCTATGAAGGGATGATCATCGGTGAGCATAATAGAAAAAATGACCTCTCCGTTAACCCCATGAAAGGTAAAAAACTAACCAATATGCGTGCAGCAGGGAGTGACAAAGAAGTAAAGCTCACCCCTCCCCGTACGATGACCTTAGAAGAGGCCCTCTGCTATATCCAAGATGATGAATGTCTAGAAGTGACTCCCCAACACCTGCGCTTACGAAAAAAAAGTAGTTAAACGTAGCCTTTCAGCGCAAAATAGATTAAATTTGCCCACTATAGTTAACCCTTGGATAAGAAAAATAGGTATGTATCGCTATAGTATACAAGGCAACCAATCATGAAATATTTTCACACAAAATTCAGCTCTTTTGCGCAAATGCCCGAAATCTTTAGTACCGAAACGGCTTGTAGGGAGTGCTTGGTGAGAATAAGATGGGGTCTCTATATGCCCTGATTGTAGAAGCCAAAGCAACGAACTAAAGCGAAGGAGCGTTTGTTCATAACTCTTTGCCTGCAAATTTTATAGCGGGCTTTTGGCTACTATACAAAAGGAAAATATTTTGGATTTATCATTCGCACAACTCCAAAACATCTGAATATGTGGGTTAGATCATTAAACTGTGTCAAACAATAATTAATTTGCCCTGAAACTTTTAATATTAATAACTATAAACGAAGTAAAAACCCTGTATGGGAACAACTAAAAGAAAAAGCTGCAAAGAAGCTTCGAAACAACAAAAGAGCTGTCTGGAAAGAATGGAGCCGAGAAACGGACGACCCCCATGCATCATTGGGGAGCGATTAAAGCCAAATTTAAGAATGTAAAACCAACTCGTAGACGCAGTTTATTGAACAGACCCTTAAAAAACGGAGTGTGGTAAAACAAACCCAACAAAGAATGGTACATATGCTATCTAGTTATCAAAAATCATATCCAATGCTTTGCGAAAAGAGAATTTTTTCATATTATAAACATATAGGCACATACCTAATACGTGTTTAATAAAATGAGAACAAAAAAATTAGCGACTATATTTAGTCTTATATGTTTGTTTGGCCTACTAGGCCAAAGCAAGCACATACAAGCTACTGAAGAGCATCCCGAGCACACCAGCTTATCAACATTGCTGGAATATGTATGCGATGCTGTACAAGCCCATCCACGGGTTTCCATGGCCATTGTGGGGATTTTTTTTTTCGTAGCCGTTGCTGCAGGCTATAGCTACGCGCAGCCACCACCAGGCCATACTAACGCTGTGAGCAGCACATCATCACCACACGAATATATTCCTATGGAGCTAGTAGACGTTGATAAAAACCAAAATTCAGGTCAATTTTGGGCTAAAAAAAAGGGAAAATTCATTGTCGGCATAGTGTTAATTTTAGGGATAGGCCTAGCACTAACAAAACAGGTGTACAGGTTATATATGACTCACTCTCTCCCATCTGTAGATAGCAAAAATCTAGTAAAAGCTAAAAAGCATCTTCAAAATGGAAGCACTGAGTATAATACGGATGCTTTTCTATCGCAATAATATCAAATCGAATATCAGTAGCCCAGTGGAGCTGGTCCATGTAGGTCGTAGCGGCTTGGTGATAAAGATCTTGCTGGGCATCACTCACAAAGCTTTCTGGATAACCAAAAGCATGATGCTTTCTTGTCTTCACTTCTATAAAAGCCAATAACTCCCCTTTGCGTGCAATAATATCGATCTCTGCACGACCTACTTGCACATTACATGCTTGAATAGTAAAGCCCCTTTGGCTTAATAATCTTATCGCATAGGCTTCGCCTGCGCGCCCGACTTGGTGCGGTAGTCTCTTGCGTATAGCTTTCATAAGAGGCTAATATACAAAAGATAATTGGATTAAAGAAAAAACAGCATAATTTACAATGTCTTGATATCCAGCTGTAACGCCTTCTGAGGAGATGGTATAGCCTTTATTATCTTCTATTTTCTTGATACGGAGGAGTTTCATCAAAATAATATCCACCATAGAAGCGACCCGCATCTCGCGCCAAGCTTCAGCATAGTCGTGATTTTTTTGGGTGAGGAGCAGCATATTTTTATGTGCGATGGTATCATAGTGGCCCGCTATTTCATCATATGGGATACTGAGGCGCTTATCTTTCGCCAATGCGATCTGGATCAACGCTAAGATAGCATAATTGACAATGCCCACCAATTCAGTGGTCACATTATCTGCTACTTGCTGCTTTTTTTCCTGTATGGTACGAATACGTTTTGCTTTGATCATGATCTGATCGGTAAATGACGGCAAACGCAAAATGCGCCAGGCAGTATCATAGTCCTTGTTCTTGTCTTCAAATACCTGCTTACAAGCTTGGATGACTTGCGCATATTGGGCTTCAGTCTTATGCATAAGCGTAATGATGATGCTTTTTATTGGTTAAACAGAGGCGCACCTGTCAATTTTACCTCTTTTTTCGGTTGGTCTTCGATCACCTTAATCGCATCTTCTGGCAGCAAAGGCAAGCAACGCAGCTTCCGATATACTTGTGCGGTAGCAATCACATCTTGACAACAATAAGTCGTGATCTTCTCGAGATCACCTGTCTGATAATAATAGCCATGTACCTCACTGCCATCCATATCTGTTTTGCTAGATGGGATATCAAAGAGCGTTGCCAGCAAATCCAGCGAGGTATATTTTTTATAGTCCCCAAATTTCCACATCTCCATTGTATCCAAGTGGTTTACTTCCCAAGGCTTTTTCCCTGCGATATCCAACACAGGCGGGAGTGGAATAGCGTGTACCACCATACGCCGACAAAGATAAGGCACATCAAACTCCTTGATATTATGCCCACAAAGCTGCAACGTAGCGCTATGAGAAAATTGGCTCAAAAAGTCTTTAAACTGCATAAGCAATTGCTTTTCATCCTTATGGGCCAAACCCTTGACATGCAAGTGTGCTGCGCCTGTGGCATCACGGCGGATATAGCCCATCGCAATCACCACCACCTTGCCAAACTCAGCAAAAATGCCACTCTTTTTTGCAAAAAGAGCCTCCTGCGCTTCTGTTGTCTCGCCACCTAGAAAAGCTGCTTTTTTTCGCCACGCCTGCTGCAACCTAGGAGATAGTCCATCAAAATCTGGAGCACAGCCCACCGTCTCTATATCTATAAAAATAGGATTTTCAAAAGCCATATCAATTAAATTTATTCGTCAGTCCCTCTTAAATACACCCCAAAACGTAAGCTTAAGCTAAGGCACTATACAGTCGCACAAAAAAAACGAAAGCACCACGTGATAACAGTGATGCTTTCGTCTAGTATCACATACTATACTAGTTTGCAATCATATTAACTTTTTTGTATATCAAGACAGGGCCCAATATAAGGACAAATATAAACAATGTATGCAATATTAGAAAAATTTACGATAATATAGCAAAAGAAAGCCCATCTGCTTTAGCAACGGGACGAATTTTGCCTGCTTCTGACAGCCTTATTTCTTTTTTTGATTGCCAATGTATTTCTTTATAATATATGTAGAAATATGCTTAATACTTTCCATGTAATCTCATATCCCGCACCAAATTTCTCAAAATTTTTAATAAAAAAAAGAAAAAACAGGCTATATTGCACCATATAAGCTATTTTGAAATTTCC
>JBCCVH010000005.1:0-15139 GCA_039195685.1 Bacteroidota bacterium
CTGAGCAGTGTAAAGCATCTGCTGAAGCCACAAAAAGCCTTCCCTATCTGTCACAATCAATCGTTGCCTTTGTTAGTTGAATTTTGACTGCCACTGAAAAGCTAGCGTCTTTGGGTAATGATTTTTTTACAGTAATTGCAAGGTTTTGCATAAAAGGTGTAAAAAAGCTTGCAATTTTTGCTCAAAAAAAGTGTCCATTTTATGTTCAAAAACGTTATTTTTCGGCTCTATTCGTGTCTTAATTGAATACTGCAGGGTTAACTGAGTGTTCAGCTTATCCGTTGGTGGATCGAATGGGTTTGCTTTACTGTTTTTAGTGCAACATATGGAATATTGTATCAAAAGATCATAAAAGCCAAAAAAGCATATCTCAAAGAGAATTTACAAAAGAAGGGAAGGATAAAATTCTAAATTGTTGCTCTAGATTATCAAGAAGGTACAAATATATATATATAACGAGTGCAATTGTGGAAGCTACTACTATTGCCATGCATGCTTTAAAAAAGACACCAAAACCATCTGAATGCTCATTATCATATTTAGCTCGCCATGCTTGAGGATTCAGCACATAGATATCCATATTTTCATTGGTGGTGCGTTGATCATCGCCATCACTATAGCTGTATTCTTTATCTTGATCTGTGCCTTCTATAAACCTTAATCTTTTGGCTATCTTACTACTGCGCCTGTTCTCTTTATTCATCGACAACACCAGTTTAGTAGTGATAAGATTGTCCTCATCATCAGGTATTTCAAAGTGGAGCAGCACATCTACATAAGCCCAAACGGCATATTGAGCCGCTCCTCTTACCTTAATGACATCAGGTGCCCCAAATGAGTAGGCAATATTGCATACACATGTTGACGGAGCGACATCATCTACTTTATTGGGCATTATGCGCGATATATCGACAATCCCCACAAATTTAAAATTTCCTTTCGGCTTATCCGACCAAAAAAGGAATCGTGTCCCATCTTCTACTGTGCTGTCCAATGCAGCAATACTTGCTTCTGTTTGTTGCACACTTGTACCATAACGTGTGTAAATCCTCTCTTCTGTGCCAAAGTGTGCCTTCCCAGATTTATGGATAACTTCAAAAACTTCTCTACTATGCGAGATATTTGGCATTACCAAAGCCCCGTATTCTGTCACCTCTTTGCCTGTTTTTGTGTTTTTGGTAACTCGTTTGAGATGTATAGTAGTAGTATCATCTGCTTGATAAGTCGTAGTAGCAGTAAATTTCCCCCCTGGATCTGTGTATTCAAAAACATTTTCCCTTTCTAAGTTCTTCTTTGGCCAATAATAATGACTACTAGGAAAATTTTCTTTATAAGAAAAAGCATTGGCATCCTTTAATTTACCATCCCTATTTTGTATATAAATACCATAAATAAGCAAGATCAACAAGGCAAAAATTACAGTGCATACTGTAAAATGTTTCTTAGTAAATTTAAAGTTATTTTTTTGCTTTTTCACGACACAAAAGTATAAAAAAAAAATTACTTATCCTATTTATCTTACAGAAATAAACTAACCACTGCAAAATACGCAATTGTCTTCTTCAGTTAAAGGTGGTGATAAAGGAGCTTCCTTTTCTAATGGTGGGATGGTTGTCTCTACTGTGAATTTGATCGGATCAGCGGCAGCCTTTGTGCGCAAATAGTACATGCCTGTTTTCAGGCCTTTTTTCCATCCATAAAAGTGCATAGAAGTGAGTTTGCCTAAGCTAGCATTTTCCATATGGATATTAAGGCTTTGGCTCTGGTCGATAAAAGCCCCTCTATCTGCCGCCATATCGATGATAGCCCGCTGGGGTATCTCCCATACTGTAGGATAAAGCGCTTTGATATGGTCAGGGATGTTAGGTATACGTTGGATCGATCCATTGGCCACGATCAATTGGTTTTTCATATCATTGTTCCAGAGACCTAGCTTGATCAAGTCCCGCATCAGGTTCTTGTTAATCACAATAAACTCCCCAGCCAACACCCTTCTGACATAAATATTGGAGGTATAAGGCTCAAAACATTCATTGTTGCCTAAAATTTGGGAAGTAGAGGCTGTAGGCATAGGGGCTACTAATAAGGAATTACGAAGACCGTGCTGCTTGATATCCGCTTTTAAAGCTGCCCAGTCCCACCGCTTAGAAGGAGTGACTTTCCACATATCGAATTGTAAAATACCTTCTGCAGCAGGTGATCCTTTAAATGTTTCATAAGGCCCCTTCTTTTTAGCCAGCTCCATAGAAGCCGTTAGAGACGCAAAGTAGATGGTTTCAAAGATGTCCCTATTTAACTGCCTCGCCTCAGGACTGGCAAAAGGCATCCGTAAGAGCGAAAAAGTATCTGCTAACCCTTGTACACCGATACCTATAGGCCGATGGCGCAGATTGGATTTGCGTGCCTCAGGAATGGGATAGTAAGTGATGTCAATGACCTTATTGAGGTTTTTAGTGATGACTTGGGTAATATGGTTGAGTTGTGCAAAGTCAAATGTTTTTTTAACAAGATCCACAAACTTAGGCAGCGAAATAGAAGCCAGATTACACACTGCCACTTCATCTGGGGCAGTGTATTCCACCACTTCCGTGCAGAGATTGCTAGAGCGAATGGTCCCGAGATTTTTTTGGTTGGACTTTCGATTGACAGCATCCTTATACAGCATATAAGGAGTGCCTGTTTCGATCTGCGTTCTTAATATCTCAAACCATAGCTTTTGGGCTTTGATCGTCTCACGCGCCTTGCCTTCCTTTTCATACTGGAGATAGCGGCGCTCAAAAGCTTCCCCATACACATCCGCTAGCCCATGTGCCTCAGCAGGGCAAAAAAGCGACCAATCTCCATCTTCCTCCACTCGTTGCATAAAAAGGTCTGGTATCCACAAGGCATAGAAAAGATCTCTTGCACGCATCTCCTCTTTGCCATGATTTTTTTTCAAATCTAGAAAAGTAAAGATATCCGCATGCCAAGGCTCTAAATAGATCGCAAAAGCCCCTTTACGGCGGCCGCCACCTTGGTCTACATAGCGGGCGGTCATATCAAAATTGCGCAACATAGGCACAATCCCATTGGATTCTCCATTGCTACCTGCAATATAAGCCCCTTTTGCCCTTATTTTGTGGATACTTAGCCCAATGCCACCCGCCCTTTGAGATATCTGTGCACATTGCTTTAGGGTGTCATAAATCCCTACAATACTATCTTCCTGTATCGTAAGCAAGAAGCAAGAAGATAGTTGTGGATGTGGTGTCCCTGCATTAAAGAGAGTAGGGGTCGCATGGGTAAACCATTTTTGCGACATCAGATGATAAGTTTCAATAGCTGCCTCAATATCTTCTTGGTGGATACCAATAGCTACACGCATCAGCATATGTTGAGGCCGCTCGGCTATTTTTCCATCTAATTTGAGGAGATAGGAGCGTTGTAGGGTTTTTACTCCAAAATAATCATAACCATAATCTCTTTCATATACAATCGTCCGATCCAATAGCCCTGCATTAGACTTGATGATCTTATAAATATTCGGTGCGATCAAAGACGCTTTCGCTTGCGTGATAGGATTGGTATAATAATAAAGGCGCTGCATCACATTAAAAAAAGACTCACTAGTCGTTTTATGCATATTGGAAATCTCTATCCTACTGGCCAAAAGATTATAATCAGGATGAATAGCTGACATGGCAGCTGCCGTCTCTGCAGCTAGCTGATCTAGCTCTTCTGTAGTGACACCATTATAAAGACCTGCCACTACCTTTTTGGCCACTTCAATAGAAGAAACCTGATGGTGTAGACCATTACATAGTTTTGAGATTCGATTGGTAATCTTACTCAGCTCCACAGGCTCTCGCTGTCCGCTACGTTTTACAACATACATGGTCATAAGCAAAAAGGTATAATCTTTAGTTTCTCTCTATTAACTAGGCAAGTAATTCTCCATCTATGAGCTTAAAATTCCTCTTCTAATGTAAAGGGATTCTCCCCTTTTTGCTCCTGTTGCTTTTGCATCACCCCAGCTTTTTGATATTCTCCCACACGCCTTTCAAAAAAGTTCGTTTTCCCTTGTAGGGAGATCAGCTCCATCCAAGGGAAAGGATTGGTTACATTATACACCTTAGGTGCACCTAACTGCACCAGCAGTCGATCCGTAACAAATTCCATATATTGATTCATCAGTCCTGCATTCATCCCAATAAGCTCTACGGGCAACGCCTCTTTGATAAATTGCTTTTCTGCGACCAAGCCACTGGTGACAATACGCACCACCTCTTCTGTAGTAAGCTTATTGCGTACATGATTTCGATAAAGCATGCAAGCAAAGTCAGTATGTAATCCTTCATCCCGTGCGATCAATTCATTAGAAAAGGTTAAACCTGGCATGAGACCACGTTTTTTGAGCCAAAAAATAGCGCAAAAGCTCGCAGAAAAAAATATCCCTTCTACCACAGCGAAAGCCACCAACAGCTTGGCAAAAGAACGCTCATTTTGTATCCAACGAATGGCCCAATCTGCTTTGGCTTTCACCGCATCTATGGTCTCAATCGCATTAAATAAGTGCTCTTTCTCTTTAGGGTCTTCTATATAAGTGTCGATAAGTAGTGAATAAACCTCAGAGTGCACATTTTCTATAGCAGTCTGAAAACCATAAAAAGCGCGCGCTTCTGGTAATTGTATCATGCTAGAGAAATTTTCCAACAAGTTTTCAAGTACAATCCCATCACTCGCTGCGAAGAACGCCAACACATGTTTGATAAAATTCTGCTCCCCAGCATTCAAGGTCTTCCAGTCCTTCAAATCTTGCGCTAGATCAATCTCCTCTGCTGTCCAAAAGCAAGCTACATGTTTTTTGTAAAATTCCCAAATATCTGAATGCTGGATCGGAAACATCACAAAACGCTTCGGGTTTTCTTGCAAAAGGGGTTCTTGTTGCTGGGTTTGTTTTTCTTGCATATCTTGAGCTTTTTTGGTTTTTTTTAAATCTCTATTCAGATGCCCACAAGGTACTACTTCACGTTAACAATTTGGGTAAAAAAGAGAAAATATTTCTCGCCTATACGACAATGATTATTTCTCAAACACTTTTGTTTACCTTTAAGAAAACCTAGCCCTCTACCATCACTACAAGACAAGTACAAATCGCCTGTATTAATAATACAAAAATCGCAAAACCTAGTATGCTATACCCACCACCATGCTGCCCATAGCATATAATTTATACATTACCATTTGCTAATAAATTGATGAGTGGGTTAATTCCCCCCCCTCATGTACACAAATTATATGAAAGAGATGAGCAAATAGGAGGTAGATAGCTTATTATGCCAGCCGTACCACATCCCCATTTCCAATGATTACCCTACACTTGGATATCAAGAATCTCATATACTTTATCTCCTATAGGCGTAGAGATCGTCACCTTTTCCCCCTTTTTTTTGCCAAGCAAGCCCTTCCCAATAGGCGAATCAACAGATATTTTCTTTTCTTTTAGATTGGCCGCAGCATGGGAAACGATCTGGTAGGTAATCTGTTTATTGTGTTTTTTGTCTAAGACCGTTACCCTAGTTAAGATAGATACCCGTGAGGTATTAATCTGCTGCTCGTCCATCACAACAGCTGCCGCCAAAATAGACTCTAGCTCCGCCTTACGTCCCTGCAAAAAAGCAAGATGCTCCCTAGCTGCATGATATTCTGCATTTTCTTTCAAATCTCCCTTAGCCCTCGCATCCCCTACAGCAGCTGATGCTTCAGGGAGCTCTTTTTCTTCTAAGTGAGCATGCTCTTCCTTGAGCGCATCTAATGTTTCTTGAGAATAATACTGTATTGTCATGGTCAGAAATTTAGTAATAATGAATAAAAATCACAAGTAATGTAAAAAATGATTATTGCGCAGGCAAGAATGTGATTTGTTTACGATAGACATTGCACTCCTTTACAAAAACCCGTATCGGATCACCTATCTGAAACGTTTGCTTGGTATTTTTGCTAATCAGTCGAAAGCGCGCTGGCTCGAATACATAAAAATCCCTATAATGCGCTTGTAAATCTGCTAAACGTATCATCCCCTCACATTTGTTTTCGATAATAGCCACATACACCCCCCATTCCGTCACACCAGAGATAACACCTTCCAATCGCTTGCCCTCCTGTCGCTTCATAAAATGCACTTGGTGATAACTGATCGAACTACGCTCTGCTTCGACAGCTACCCGCTCCTTTTCCGAGCAATGGCGCGCAATAGCATCATACGGCTGCTTTGCTGGAGCTCTGCAGGCAAGATAGTCCTTGATCAAGCGATGAGTGACCAAGTCTGGATAACGCCTGATAGGTGAGGTAACATGCCCATAGTAGGTAAACCCCAATCCAAAATGCCCGTTAGGTTGTGTCGTATAGTGCGCCTGCTCCATCGTGCGTATCGCAAGCGTTTGGATCATCGACTCATGCGGAGAGCCTTTGCTTTTGGTCAATACATGGTTAAAAGAAGCAGGTAACTTCTGCGTATCCGTACTAAACTTATACCCTAATTGCCGTACAAAAGTCGCAAAGCTCGCTATCTTTTCGGGATTAGGCGTGTCATGGATACGGTAAAGGAACGGCCCGTTTTTTACTTTTTTCTGCTTATAATAGGCTGTCATCTTAGTAGCTACAGTACGATTGGCCAGCAACATAAACTCTTCGATCAACTCATGCGTATACAGATTTTTTTTCGGCACGATATCCACCACCACCTTAGCCTTGTTGAGCTTTATTTTTACATCTGTAGTCTCAAACGCAATCGCCCCCTTTTGTAATCTCTTTTTACGTAGCTTTTGGGCTAGCCCATGCAAAATATCCAGCTCTTTATAAAAAAGCCCCTCCTTTTGCTCAATAATATCATACGCCTCTTGATAAGTAAAGCGCTTATCCGAATAGATTAGCGTCTCCCCGATCCACACATCTTTCACCACCGCCTCAGGAGATAGCTTCACCACAATCCCCAACGCTGGTCTTATTTCCTTTGGCCTTAAAGAACAAAGGTCATTCGACAGGCGCTCAGGTAACATAGGCACCACATGCTCTACCAAATAGACTGATGTACTCCGCTGAAAAGCAACTTTATCTAACTCACTATTCGCTTTTACATAGTGCGTTACATCCGCAATATGAATACCTATTTCATAGTCCCCATTAGCCAGTACCTGTACCGAAAGCGCATCATCAAAATCCTTCGCATCTACAGGGTCAATCGTACAAGTATTCACTTTTGTAAAATCCCTTCGCCCTGCCATCTCCTCTTTTGATAAAGTGCTAGGTATAGCAGCTACCATCTTTTCAATTTTAGGATCAAAGGCCTCCTGCAACCCAAACTGCATAAAAATAGCCCCTAGCTCAGCTTGATAAGTCCCTGATGAACCTAGTATCTTTGCCACCTTTCCCACATGCTTTTCCTCTCGCGGCAACCACTCAATATCCGTTACAACCACTTTATCATTCACAGCAGCATGCTTCGTATATCCCCTAGGAATGAGCATTGGATAGAAACGCTTATGGTCTGGCATACAATAAATACGCCCCCCTTCCTTGACGATACGCCCCACTATAGACGTATGGGCACGCTCTACAATACGCCTAACATTGCCTATCGGTCCCTTCCCATTGTAGTCTGTAACAATTACCTCTACCTTATCTTGATGAAGTGCCCCCTTTAAATTTTTTGCCAAAACCATAATATCCCGCTCTTTGGCCCGTGCCCCCTCTGGGATAATGAAAGCACACTTAGCAGTAACATGATCTACTGCTCCTATATATTTCTTCATATTTTTTTGATTGCTTCTTACGATAATAGCCCTACTCAACACATACAAATTGATGCAAGGCAATAGATCACACCCTACGGTAAAAAATGATCATAGCATTTGAGGTTAGAAAGTGCCCATGTGCGATATTAGCAAGACTATCACAGCCACAAATCCCCAAGTTAAGAAGAATGCAAAATTACATTTTTTTATATAGAATAAAGCCACCAAGCGTAAGATTACCGCATAACACCTCCCTCTTACCCTTTTTTGAGCATATTTCCTACTCCCACTAGCCAAAGCTGTCCAAGTAACCTGCTGGCAGTTGGGTAATAATTCTCTTTTCTTTATCCATCCTAGCGTGAATAAAATGATCATGTAAAGGCAACAAAAGTGTTTTTCCCTTATAACTAATATGCAGTAAAGATTGATATGCCTCCTCATCTACATACATCACCTCCCCCAGCTCTCCTAGCACCTGATCTATTACATGGTAGCCCATAAGCGAATACGGTGTAGAAGCAAGATACGCTCCTACAGCCTCCTTTGCTGCAAATAAAGTATGATTATGAAAGCGACTCGCCTCAGCGCGATCCCCTACCCGCTCTAGCTGAAGCAACGCATGGGTATTATCTACCTCCCACTGGGCAACAAGATAAGGGACATATGTATGATGCTGATAAAAGAACACCATTTTTAGTGGAAAAGAAACCGATGGATATGCTAGTAAGATCACCATCTGACCATCAAGCCCTCTTATTTTTTGAACTTGTCCGATCGCTATATTTTCTTTTTGTACAAAAAAAACCACAAGGAATAATTGCAACTAACTAAGCTGACTTAACAAAAACGTATTCGTGATCGCATATAAAACAATCGTCATATAAACACAACCCCCAAGCACAAAAGTAGCAAGGAGACTACCCCCCACTAAAGCCTCTATATCCTCCCCTAAGACCATACTACACAAAAGCAGTACCACTGGCACGATAAATAAAGGCCAGCTAAAAAAGAAATGCGTTTTACGTATTTTCTTTTTATAATTTTTCATCACATCCAAGCTGTTTTGTTGCCCTTCTGCCAAGCCTAAATCATACAATACACAAACCGTCCAAGTAAATGCATCATTATGCATATGCACCTTTGTCAACACCACAAAAATCACCAACAAACTACTCCATTGGATCACTTTTGTCAACGAAGCCCCATTTGTTTCACGCCCTATAAGCCATGTAAAGCCTTTCGTCAGGATAAAAACAGCTATCCAACAAACCAAAACCCAAGCCAACACCTTACAAAAAACAAGCAATGGAGGCTTATATACTTTTTTCAATAGCTCTTTGAATTGCCCTTCCTTTTTCACATAATGTTTCGTCACCAACATCCCGATCATATAAACGCCCACCATCACACTTGTCAACAACAAGAAAAACCCAATCAAACCCAAGCAAGGCACCAAAGACAGCTGTTGAAAAGAAGCACGAAAAAACAAAAAAGAAGCACAGCTAGTGTAAAGCCAATTCAATACAAAGAGATGAGGAAAAAAAAGACACAAACCACTTAAGATAATGCCATATTTTTCAAAAACTATCTTTCCCACATAACCCAGCAAGTTATCCCTCTTTCCCTCCTTTACTGTTATATTATTGATATAAAAATTATCCATCATTTATCATTAAGACAATCGGCGCAAGATACTAATTTTATAGGAATAAATTCAAAAAAGGAAAACATTACATCTTCCCTCACAAGTAGATACGCACAAAAGAAAATAATAATAGCCCAAAAAACTAGCCCCTAATCATTAAGACGATAACGTATCAAGCCAAGCAGCTCCCCAGTTATTCCAATAAGCAAATGCTCAATACACAAAAAACTACCCCCCCAGCACAACACATGCACTGTGCTATTGAGTTACTTTTTTGACAACACCACAAACTTTCAGCTCCTCCCCATAGTAATGCAAGCTAAATACCCTATATTATGATATGTTCAAAACCGTATTCCATGACCTTATGCAACTATGTTTCCCTGCGCGCTGCTTAGCATGCGATAAAGCCCTGCGCTATCGGGAAGTCCCCCTATGCACCCAATGTCTAGCTACACTCCCATGGTCTTGGCCAGATAACCTTATATATGATCCCTTCGCAGAAAAATTTTGGGGAGAAGTGCCTATCCAGCACACCAAAGCACTTTTTAAATTTGATAAGCAAGACATTGTGCAAAACATCATCCATAACATCAAGTACAAAAACCACCAAAAAAGTTTACGACAACTAGGCCAATACTACGGACAAATATGCCAGCGCAACCCCTTTCCTACCACACCAAACCTCCTCATCCCAGTCCCACTACATCCAAAGCGGCTTGTACAACGTGGCTATAACCAAAGTCTCCTATTGGCCCAAGGGATGGCAATCACACTCAAAATCCCCTGCAACCCACAAGTGCTACTCCGCCGAAAAAATACCACTACACAGACTACAAAAAACAAAAAAGAACGCATAGAAAACATGCAAAACGCCTTTAAAGTAAACAGGCCTACCCAAATTCAAAACCAACACCTACTATTAATAGATGATCTAGTCACTACTGGTGCCACTTTAAAATCCTGTGCCCACGCCCTCTTAAACGCTGGTGCTCGTGAGATCAGCATAGCTGTTTTAGCCATTAATACCATGTGATAAGCCAAACACTATACAACGCCCAAAGTGCGCTAGGAATCAACAAAGCTAGGAGCTAAAAAATGTCTTCCACAATATAAAAATTATAGTTGGCAGCATCCTCACGGGCCTCTTTTAGCAATTGTGCTATCTTGATAAGCTTTTGATCAAAACGACCATATAGCTCCTCTATCTCCTCGCGAGATTGCTTTGCTTGCCAATATAGTCGTGCCTTATCTTGGCTTTTTTTGCTTAGGTGATGCCTAAAGTGAAAGTATTGCTGCTGATAGCTATAAAGCGCAATAGCATGCGCTTTCTGCTTTTGTGTACTTATTTTATTTGCTTTTTGGGGAGGTAACGTAAGTACCTGTAGCATAAAATCATATTGCGCTACAAACACAAGCGGGAAAATACGCATACTTTTGCGTTCAACACAACAAACCAGTTTAGCAAAGTCCACTTTCCATGCTTTTAGTTTGTTGAATAAGCCATTAAAGGCCAGCACGCTACAAGGCACGTCGCCCTCTTCTAGCAATTTCTTTTTATGCAGCAAGCAATAATAAACATGATCTGCTGACTTTGTAAAGCTGAGTATATACTCATAATTGGGTATCTGTATATTTGTCATTTTTTGAAGGTCTTGGTTATAGGGCCACAATATATGTCATCCTTCTCGGGAATAAAAATTTTTATTCAAATTTTATACCCTATTTTTTAAAACTGTGTTAGGGGCACATATCGACATGCTAAGTCAAAAGGTTGTACCCTCTTATATTTTGCTAATTTAAGAGTGTTTCGCCTATCGCTATTTTGCCATACCATAGCCCTTGTACACTATCTATGCGTGAGTGTAAAATAAGTCTTTTTATAGCAAAATAACTATTATTTGCATCTGAACGCAGTAAAAATAAGGTCAGCACTCTCGTGGCTTTTGTGCACAACACTAGCCATACACAAAATGGTATAAAACCCCCTATTTTTTGCCTTTTAAAACTAGAATTAGCTATTTATAGTTTTTTTTGTTTATACATTGCCGCTAAATTCAGCTTCGATTTGCATATGTGCTGAGTTGTCTATATATTCATTCCCTAACTGTTCACAGTATAGTATACTTTGAAAGCCAAGTATACCTGTAACATTAATATAAAAGCACAATGTTCAAGAAAATATTACAGAAATTTTTTGGTTATCAAGACTTTAGAAAAAATCAATTAGCCATTATAAAAAGCATCGCCGCAGGGCACAATACGATTGCCATCCTGCCCACTGGAGGGGGCAAATCCCTCTGCTATCAATTGCCTGCTGTCATGAAAGAAGGCATGGCCATCATCGTCTCGCCACTCATTGCTCTAATGAAAAGCCAAGTGGATTTTTTACATTCAAGAAATATCCCAGCTGCCCGTCTCAACTCCACACTCAATAAAGCTGAAACTACAGCCGTAAAAGAAGCTATAAGTAAAAACTACTTAAAACTGATCTATATCGCCCCAGAAACCCTAAACAAAGAAGAGACTATTGAGTTTCTAAAAAAAGTGAAAATCTCTTTTATTGCCATTGATGAAGCACATTGCATTTCCGACTGGGGACACGATTTTAGACCTGAATACCGCAAACTCAAATACGTTATTCAGCAATTAGGCAATGTCCCTGTGATTGCGTTGACCGCTACCGCCACCGCACCAGTACAGCAAGATATTATCAAGACTTTAAATATCAGCAAAGCTAACCTCTTTATTTCCTCTTTTGATCGGCCCAATCTCTACTATGAAGTCTTTTCTAAAAAAGATAACCTGAAAAAGCTTATTCAAATCATTAGAAAACAAAAAGTTCCCACAGGTATTATCTACTGTCAAAGTCGCAAAACAGTACAAAACATTGCCAATTTTCTACGTGACAACAACATAAAAGCCGTCGCTTATCATGCAGGCCTCGACAAGAACCTACGAATAAAAAACCAAGATGATTTTTTAAACAATAAAATAGATGTGATTGTAGCCACCATTGCTTTTGGTATGGGTATCGATAAGCCTGATGTTCGCTTTGTCATCCATTATGACATTCCCAAATCCTTAGAAAGCTATTACCAAGAAACAGGACGTGCAGGTCGTGATGGAAAGCCCGCTTATTGTGCCCTCTTTTACGACGAGCAAGACTTCCGAAAATTCCTTAAGTTTAGCCATAACAAACCCCTCGCAGAGCGAAGAACCATACAACTATTACTAAAAGAAATACGCACATACGCCTTGTTGGGCATCTGTCGAAGAAAGCAAATCCTCCATTACCTAGGGGAGGAATACGACAAAAAATGCCATAACTGCGACAACTGTGAAACACCTCCAAAACAATTTCAAGGGAAAAACTTCATCCTAACACTACTTAAAACAATAGATATCATCGGCCCTAAATTTGAAGAAAACTATATCGTCAATATCCTCTCTGGTATCGAAGATACCCAAAATATCAATAATGGTCACAATCAACTGCCTATCTTTGGTGAACAGAAACAATTTTTTCATATGTGGAAACCCATTGTAAGACAAGCCCTGCTACTTGGTTATCTCAAAAACACCATGCCAGAAGGCCCTTCTGTAGTCATTACCCCTATGGGTAGAAAATTCCTAGACAAACCCCACGACACCCTCCTCTTCAAAGAACATCAGTACAGCTCAGCAGAAGAAGACCAAACCCTTGTAGAAGACCCAAAAATCGATGAAGAGCTCTTGAAAATACTCTTATGCATAAGAGATGAAGAATCGCAAAATAGAAACATCAAACCCTATTTAATTTTTCAAGAGAGAATGCTCATCTATATGGCAAAATACTACCCCTCCACCATCAAAGACCTTACTGTAATCCAAGGCGTAGGCCTCAGCAAAGCTGAAAAATTTGGTAAGCCATTTGTGCATGCCATCCAGACGCATGTGAAAAAACATAATATAGATCCCATTGAAAATGTGTTCATCAAAACCAATACTGCCAAGTTTGAAAATGCCCTCCTTATCACACGACAAATAGACAACAAGCGCGACTTAGAAGAAATAGCCAAAATGAGCAATCTCTCCTTTCGGGAATTGATCTCCACATTGGAAGGATTGTGTGAAAAAGCCATCCCCTTCCACCTAGACTATTACATCAATAAAATACTCAGCAAACAAGACCGAGACTATCTTTACAATTATTTTTACAACCTTGAAGAAGATAATATAGAGCAAATATGTAATGAATTAGGAGAAGATTACACAGAAGAAGAAATTAGGCTCTTTCGGATCAATTTCCTTTCTAAAGTCTCACTCTAATCATGCAATTTGAGCTAGGTTGGCCATCAATGCCTTGCGCCTAGCAGCGATACATCTCATTTGTCATTACAACAAGCCTATCTGCAATCGTTTAAATTGTGTGATCTGAATAGCTGAGCTGATGGCGGCCATATATTCCCCCACTGTTTTCTCTTCATCTTGAATGAAAATTTGGGCGACAAGTATATTTTCTTTGACAAACTTAGCAAGCGCTCTTTCTACAATAGGCCCAACTTTATCAGCAGGAAGCGCCTTTTTACTAAGTTTAGCCATTATGGCCTCCCTTTCATTTGAAAGCTCTTTTTCGGGAAAATCTTTTTCATCTATAGAGAAAGGATCACTGATCACCACCTGCATAGCAAAGTTACGCGCCACTTCTGCAAGTGCCACCCCATCACATTCAGCCATATTTAAAGCGACCATCCCACCTAACTTATAGCCTGTATGGACGTAGAAGCCTACCACAGGCGCTTGGATATATTGATAATCTATCAAAGAGACATTTTCTCTAAGCCCGCCTGCTATTTGAGTGATCTCCTCTTGAAAAGTATGTTGACCATAAGACGCAGCCAACAAGTCTGCTGCAGCTGTGCAGCCTTTTTCTAGTGCGTACTTTACTAACGCATCCCCTAATGCTTTAAAGTTTTCGCTTTTAGCGGCAAAATCTGTTTCAGTGCCTAAGGCTAAAATAACCCCTGACTTCTTATCCGCATTTAGCCCAGCAAAAATACGACCCTCTTCCATAGTCCGCCCTACACGCTTAGCTGCAATTTTTTCTCCTTGCTTACGTAAAATATGCAGCGCTTTCTCAAAATCCCCTTGCGCTTCTACTAGCGCCTTTTGGCATTTTTCTAGCCCTAGTAGTGTTATTTTCTTTAATTTTAAAATATCTCTTTTATCTATCATAGACCTAGTGTTTTATCTGCTCAATATTCTGCAATACAGAGCAGTTTTTTTGAAGGAGCAACTCTTTCATTTCAGCTCCTTATCTTTTTTCCTGCCTTTTAAAGAAGCCTAAAAAAGCCTCTCAAGCATCATTTACCCATAATGTGCACCTTCGGCATGGTTGTCGCAGCAGTAGCTTTAGTTCGCCCCTTCTTTTGAATCAACAGGCTTAGTTTCTACCGCTTTTGGTACTGCCTTAGTTATCTTTGGAGTAGTAGTAGCTTGAGTAACCCCTTCTTCTTCTTTTGAAGCAGCAACAGGCTTAGCTTCATCCTCTTTTGGTGCTGTCTGAGTTGTCTTTGCAGTAGTAGCAGCTTGAGCAATAGTCTTTTCTTTTTCTTTTGAAATAGCAGGCTTAGCCTCTTCCTCTTTCGGTGCTGTCTGAGTTGTCTTTGCAGTAGTAGCAGCTTGAGCAATAGTCTTTTCTCCTTCTTTTGAAACAGCAGGCTTAGCCTCTTCCTCTTTC
>JBCCVH010000006.1:0-14904 GCA_039195685.1 Bacteroidota bacterium
AAGGAATATATCCGCTATGCATTAAGTTATTTCGATGGCGACAAAGAGGAAAAAGAAAAACCCTATCATATGCTTATACTGGGGCTGATGGCCTTTTTTGCAAACACGCACCATGTCAGGTCCAATAGAGAGAGTGGAGATGGGCGTTATGACATTGGCTTGGAGCCTAAGCTTATACATAAAGACATGAAAGCCATTATTATTGAGATCAAAGTGGCTAGTGAAAGTGAGAACCTTAAGCAAGTAGCGCAAAAAGCTTTCCAACAGATTAAAGACAAATCCTATAAAGCAGATATGGAAGCCCGTGGCATTACGGATTATGTATTGCTTGGCATGGCCTTTAGCGGAAAAGAGGTAGAGGTGGTCTATGCTTAGTGCTAATCACCTATGCCAACACATGGCCTCTCTTATGTGTGCGTAAGTACAGCGAAACTATGTTTTCACAACATTAACCGATGCATCTATTACGCTAAGGGGATGCAGTGAACCTGCTGATACGGAAATTTTTAAAGATGTTTCAGCTTTGCGAAACGCTGGGCTTTGGCTTTGAGGCTTTTTCTTCTACAGGCGGCGGTGTAGCGCTAGCGGGTTTTTTTAGCTGCACATCCTCTGATTTTTCACCCATCAGTGCTTCTTTTACTTCTTTAGAAGCGATACGTAGGTTTCTAAAGCGCGGTAAGCCTGTACCTGCAGGAAAGATGCGTGCCATGACCACATTTTCCTTAATACCGTGCAATTTGTCAACTTTTCCTGCGATCACTGATTTTACAAGTGTTTTAATGGTTTCTTGGAAAGAAGCTTGGGCGATAAAGCTTTCACTATGCATAGCAGAAGCGGTAATACCTTGTACTTCTACATAGGCAATAGCAGGTTTGGTGTCACGGACTTCAGCTATCTTCGCCCGCCCACTGCGCTTGCTTTTGACAACTTTATTTTCGAGCTCTAAGAGTTCTTCTGTGACAACTTGGCCTTTTTTGAGCATAGTAGTACCAGGGTCTAGTACGATTTTTTTTCCGATAAGGCGCTTATTTTCTTCATAGAATGTGCGCCTACTGATCAAGGTACCAGGGACACAGGCCGTATCTCCAGCAGAGATGACCATCATATTTTGCAGCATTTGCCGCAAAATTATTTCCATGTGCTTATCATCAATCCGCACGCCTTGTAGTCTATAGACATCTTGTACTTCATTGATCATGTAATTACAAAATTCATTGATGCCTTTTACTTGCAAAATATCTTTAGCAGACATAAATCCATCGGATAAGAGGTGACCTGCTTTGACATAGTCCCCATCTTGCACAAGGAGTTGTCTCCTATAGGGTATTTTGTATTTTTTGGTAATGCCTTCTTTGGCAGTAACTAAGACTTCCATTTTACCCCTTTTTCGACCAGCAAGCTTTACTGTACCATCAATCTCTGACATTACAGCCGTATTGAGCGAGCGTTGCATCTCAAAGAGCTTAGTGACACGAGGAAGACCACCTACGATATCTTGTGGTGTATTTCTAGGACGTGCGATCTTCGCAAGGATAGCACCTGCTACTACTTCATCCCCAGGCTCCACGCTGAGCATCGATTTAGGTGGGATCACATAAGACACTGTATTGCCTTTGCCATCATCTATGACGATGTTAGGCACTTTTAGCTTGTTTTGGGCATCAATGATAATCTTTTCTTTGTAGCCAGTTTGTTCATTGTACTCCTCTTTATAGGTGATGCCTTCTTCTATTTCTTGGAAGATGACTTTACCTTTAATTTCTGCAAGAATGGGTATTTTATAGGGATCCCATTCAAAGAGTGATTCCCCTTGCTTAACTTCTTTTTTATCATCCACCAAAAGTGTAGCGCCATACGGGATAATGTGGGCTTGTAGCTGTTCTCTGCCTTCTTTGCTTAATAGGGTGAGCTCGCAGTCACGGTTGAGGACAATATGTTTATTGTCCATCAAGACAGTTTTTCGATTAACAATGCTGACAATACCTTCTTCATGGGCTTTGATGGTGTCTTCGGTGATATTTCCAGCCACAGCACCTCCTGTATGGAAAGTACGTAGTGTAAGCTGCGTGCCCGGTTCGGAAATGGATTGTGCAGCCACGTTACCTACGACATCTCCCATAGTAGCCATTCTGCGGTTGCCGAGGTTAATGCCATAGCATTGAATGCAGATCCCGTAGAGCGCTTCGCAAAAGATCGGGGAGCGGACCTGTATGGAGCGAAGGTTTAGGTCGTCTATTTTCTTCGCAATAGCGGCTGTGATCACCATATTGCGTTTCAAAATGATTTTTTTAGTTTTAGGATCTAAAAGATTGCGGGCGATAACACGACCTACTACTTGCTGACCAATGGATAGCTTTAACTTTCCACTTTGCATGATCGGATATAAGGTACGGGCACGTAAGGTAGTGCAATCGCGCTGGGTGATGGTGATAGCTTGCGCGACATCTATAAGTCGTCTAGTGAAATATCCCGCATCCGCTGTTTTAAGGGTAGTGTCTGCCAATCCTTTTCGGCTACCATTGGTAGATATGAAATATTCATGGGGACTTAGTCCATCGTGGAAGCTGGAAATAATGGGCTGTTCTATAATCCCACCTTTGGCACTGGATTTGGACATGATACCTCTCCACCCACATAGCTGTTTGATTTGGTCTCGGGAACCGCGAGCGCCTGAGTCTACCATCATGTAGATAGAGTTGCGTTTTTCTCGTGGTGCTTTTAGGTTTTTGATGACTGATTTGGTGATCTTGGCCCCTACTTTGGTCCAAACATCTATTTTTTGGTTAAAGCATTCGTTTTCAGTGGTGAAGCCCATTTCGTAATTCTCTTGAATAGCACTTATTTCTTCTTCAGCTTCTTGGATCAAGTTTTCTTTCTCCTTGGGAGGGATCATATCATTCACACCAAAGGTTAATCCTCCTTCATAGGCGTATTTAAACCCTAAAGTTTTCACATTATCTAAAAAGGTGACCATTTCATCCACGTCAACGCTGTCATATACTTGTCCTACAATGGTGCGTATATTTTTGCTGTTGATGGTTTCATTGACAAAAGGCATGTCCTTAGGTAGACATTCATTGAAAAGGAGTCGGCCTGCTACAGTATCGATAGTTTGGGTGTTGCCTTCTTTATCCACGATATCGAGCTTGATATGGGCTTGCTTGGATACTTTATCGTTGTTAAGGGCTAATAACAATTCGCTTTTACTGGAAAAGTGCATGCCTTCTCCTTTGATTTTCAAAGGGTTTTCTTGGGTGCTCTTTCTGCCACTAGTGAGGTAATATAGGCCTAAGACCATGTCTTTGGAGGGGAGTGTGATGGGTTCTCCATTGGAGGGATTGAGCATATTATGGGAAGAGAGCAGTAGCATGGCAGCTTCTGCTATAGCTCCTTGGCTCAAAGGCAAGTGTACGGCCATTTGGTCTCCGTCAAAGTCAGCATTATATGCAGCACAGACTAGGGGGTGTAGGTGTATGGACCTCCCTTCTACTAATTTGGGGAAGAAGGCTTGGATACCTAGTCGGTGGAGTGTAGGCGCACGGTTGAGTAGGACAGGGTGCCCTTTAACTATCGAGTCTAAGATGCCCCATACGATTGGGAGCCGTTTTTCAATTAATTTTCTGCCTTCCTTAAAGGTTTTGATTAAGCCTCTATATTTTAGCTTTTGGATGAGGAAGGGCTCAAATAGTACAAGGGCCATTTCTTTTGGGAGGCCACATTCGTATAGTTTTAACGTTGGGCCTACTGTGATAACGGAGCGCCCAGAGTAGTCTACACGCTTGGCAAGTAAGTGACTACGAAACGCACCTTCTTTTCCTTTTAGGCTATCGGCGAGTGATTTGAAAGGACGGCCACTTTCTGATGTGATGGTGTTGTGCCTAGGTGAGTTGTCGTATAGGCCATCAACTATTTCCTGTATCATGCGTTTTCCAGAGGAGAGTACAGGATCAGGTGCTTTAATGGTGTGGAGTTTTTTTAAGCTATTGTTACGAATAACAAGTCTTTTAAGGAGCTCAGTAGTATCAGAAGTCGCAAAACGTCCGTTATTTAAAGACAAGACAGGTCTATAGTCGGGGGCCATGACTGGAATATAGTAGAGGATCATATGCTCTGGTTTATTCACGACACCATTTTTCTTAGATTGTCTAAAAGCTTCTACAATAGAGAGCCTTTTAATAGCTTTTTTTCGCCCCAATTGATCGGTCTCTTCCTCTATTTGTGCCCTAAGCTCACTCGATAGGCTATCTAAATTCAGTTGCTTTAAAAGGGTTTCAATGGCTTTTGCCCCTGTTTGGGCAATAAATTTGTCAGGGTCTGTATCTGGTAATATAGTGTTTTCTTTTCCTAATGATTTTTGGTGGGCACGGCATTCATTTACAGTCAAAATTTTCCCTACTTCCATGCCTTCTTTCCTTTTTACACCAGGTTGGATAACGATATAGGCTCCGTATTCAATGATGCTGATGACAACATTTTTTTTCAGGTCTAGAAGCGTGGGGATGACATAGGGGTGGTATCGGAAAAACCAAGTGTGTACAACAGGCACTTCTAGTTTTATATGGCCCATACGCATTCTACGTACTCTTTTTTCATTGACCTCTACCCCACAGTTGTCACAAATATTGCCTTTAAATTTAATGCCTTTGAGCTTGCCGCAAGTACATATCCAATCTTTTTCTGGCCCAAATATCCGCGGACAGCATAGGCCTCCCTCTTCTGACTTATGCGTGCGGTGGTTTTTGGTATTAGGACTGTTTACCTCTCCCCACGACCTAGCAATCATGTCTTCAGGGGAGGATAGGCTAATAGCAACTTCACTAAAGTTATCTTTGATTAATTTTATCTTTGGCATATTTATTTTATCTAAAATCTAGGTCAATACAGAGTGCGGCCAGTTGCTGCTCCAAATTTTTTAAGGATTCTGGGATAGAGGGGGCGGGCAAATTGTTGCCTTTGTAGATAGCCTCTTGGGTTTTTTGGCGGCCATATACGTCATCTGATTTGATGGTAAACATTTCATGTAGGGTGTAGGCAGCACCGCTCGCTTCGAGTGCCCAGCCTTCCATTTCTCCCAGCTTTTGTCCTCCTTTCCTAGAACGGCCTCCTAAGGGTTGTTGGTTGATGAGGGCATACGGCCCTGTTGATCGGGCATGTATTTTATTTTGTACGAGGTGGTTTAGTTTCAACATGTAGATGACTCCGCAGGTCACTTTCTCATCAAAGGGTTCGCCTGTCAATCCATCGTATAGGGTGGTACGTCCAAATGCAGGGATATTGGCTTTTTCGAGTTCTTTATTGATGGTATCCATCTTTGGGCCTTCAAATATAGGGACAGCATATTTAAGACCTAGCTCTTTGCCAGCCCAGCCGAGTATGGCCTCTTTTAGCTGGCCTACGTTCATTCGTGAGGGGATGGAAAGTGGGTTTAAAACGATGTCGATACGTTGTCCATCTGGCAAATAGGGCATATCCTCTTCGCGAACGATCTTGGAAATAACGCCTTTGTTACCATGGCGGCCTGCCAGCTTATCGCCTTCTTTGATCTTGGCTTGCTTAGCTATATAGACTTTCGCTTGCCTGAGTACGCCTGGGGGCAATTCATTACCAATAGCTATTTCCTTTTTCTCTCGTTTGTAGTGGTTGACGATGTTTTTAAAAGAGGTTGTATAGCTGTTAAAAAGAAAGCTGAGTTGTGTATTAACGAGACTATCGTTGGTCCATGTATAGCTCAAAAAGCATTGAATACTTGCGTGTTCAATATGCCCATCAAGCTGAATGGGCGGGACAATGTATTTTTCAATATGCTTTTTAGTGAGTTTAGTTTTGACAGGGAGTATCTTCGTGCCATTGAGGTCAATGATATCTGTGGTGGTGGTTTTGCCTTGTAAAAGTTCAGATGTTTTTTCGAGAGCTTTCTTATAAAGGTTTTTTAGCTCGACTAAGGTAGCTTCTTTGAGTAGGGCTATTTTCTTTTTAATCTCTTTGGCACCTTTGGTGCTTTTTTGGAGGCCGTCTAATATTTCGGTGTGGATTACAGTACCTTTACAGGCAAAGGGGGCTTTAAAGGAGGTATTTTTTACTTCGCTGGCTTTGGCACCAAAGATGGCTAACATGATATCACTCTCAAAAGAGGAGTTTTCAGTATTTTGTGGGGTAACTTTTCCTACTAAAATATCGCCTTCTTTGATTTTTTTACCGACACGTACGATGCCATTTTCATCTAGGTCTTCGATGGCTCTTTCGCTTACATCGGGGATGTCAGCGGTGAATTCTTCTGGGCGGCCTAGCTTGGTATTGTGTAGGTCTACTACAAATTCTTCGATGTGGAGGGAGGTCAATACATCGTCTCTGACGAGGCGCTCCGAGATGACAATACTGTCTTCAAAGCTATAGCCGCGCCAGGGGAGGAAAGCGACACGGAGGTTTTTGCCTATGGCAAGTTCTCCATTTTTAACGGCATAGCCATCACAAAGGAATTGGCCTTTTTTTACTTCATCTCCTACGCGGACAATGGGTCTTTGATGGAGGCAGCTGCCTTGGTTGGTGCCCCTGAGCTTGGTGAGGCGGTAGGTAGTGGTTTCGGGGACGAGGGCAAGACCTTCAAATTGTTTGGGGAGCATTCGTTTAACAACTATTTTCTTTGCATCAACATAGGAGACAATGCCATCTTCTTTTGCGGTGATCATGACACGTGAGTCTCTTGCTACACGTGCTTCTTGGCCTGTACCTATGATGGGTTCCTCAGGGCAGAGCAGTGGCAATGCTTGGCGCTGCATATTGGAGCTCATGGTGGCTCGGCTGGCATCGGTGTTTTCTATAAAGGGGATTAATGAGGAGGAGATAGAATAGGCTTGGTCTTTGCCTACGTCCATATAATGGGCTTTTTCGGGGGCTGTGACGGCAAAGTTACCTTTATTGTCACGTACGTGAATTTTATTTTGCTCTATTTTGCCGTTTTCGGTAATATGGTGGGTGTATTGGGCTAATATTTTTTTGTCTTCGTCTTCGGCCGTGAGGTAGTGGAGATTTTTAAAATCGACAGTGCCTTTTTCTAGTTTTCGATAGGGTGTTTGTATAAATCCGAGCTTATTTACGGCGGAGTAGACGGAAAAGTGGCTAATAAGACCGATGTTAAATCCTTCTGGGGAGGCGACTGGGCAGATGCGGTTGTATTGGGTAGCGTGGATATCACGTGCATCAAATCCTGCACGTTCGCGGCTTAGGGATTTATTTAATTTGGTGATGCGGCGTTTATGCTCTATCTCTGAGAGAGGGTTTTGCTGATCCATATATTGGGAGTTGGCATCAAGTCCGAAGAAAGCGTTAATGGAACTGCTGAAATATTGGCCGTGAATAACGTCAAAGGGGCGTAGGTCTTCGTTACCTCTAGCGTTAAATACTTCTTTGACACCATGGACGGTGTGTTTGACGCAGCGGGAGAGGACGTGTTCAAAAATATCTCCTGAGAGGCGTACGAGACGATTAACAAGGCTATCCATATCTTCTGCGCTTTGCTTGCCTGTCATAAATGCGGGGAAGCGCTTAATGGTAGCAATGATGTCTTCTTCCGTGAGGAGGTAGTGGTTTTTGGGGACTTTACTGCCTACTTTTTTGTTAAGGCAATGCCGACCTACCTCTCCTAAGAAGCCGCGCTTGGGACTAAAGAGTAGTTGTTTTACAAAGTCTTGGGCAGTTTGTTCATCAGAGGGTTCTGCATTTCTAAAGCGGAAGTAGGTATAGTAGATGGCTTCTGTGGCAGAGTTGGTATCATCTTTTTGTAGGAGTGTTTGGTAGATAAAGAAAAAGGGATCATCACTAACGTTCTCTTTAAGTATCATAATGGTTTTTTCCTTAGCGGCTAAAATTTCATCGATGGCATGATCATCTATGACGCTATTTCGTTCTAAGATGACTTTATGGCGCTTTACAGTGCTTACATTACCTGTTTCTTCATCAACCCATTCTTCTTCTCTTATTTTCAGTAGCTTTCCTGCCAATAGTCGACCTTTGTAGGCTTTTAGGTTTGTACGGGTGGCTTTTATTTCGGTGGCAAGGTTAAAGAGTTGTAATATTTCACTATCGGTACTATATCCTATGGTACGCAGTAGGGTGGTGACGGGTATTTTTTTGTGTCGATCGAGGTAAACATACATGATGTTGTCTATACCGATGCTAAATTCGATCCAAGTGCCTACCGCTGGGATAATTTTGGCACTATAGAGGTCTATACCGCTAGCGTGTCTGTTTTGGGAAAAAAAGACACCGTGGGAGCGCTGTAGTTGGGTGATGAGGACGCGTTCGATGCCTTTAAAGATAAAGGAGCCACGGGGTGTCATGTAGGGGATATTGGCGAGATATACTTCTTCTTCTGTTTCGGTGGTGCCGTCTTCGTCTTTGCAGGTGAGTTTAAGTCTTATTTTGAGAGAGACATCATAGGTGAGGCCTCTTTCTAGGCACTCTTCTGCGGTGTAGCAGGGAGGGGCTATGGTAAAGCCTAAGAAGGCTAAGGTATAGTTGCCCTTGGTATCGACAACAGGGAAGTGGTCTTTAAAAATTTTATAGAGGCGGCCTTGGTTTGGTTTAATACGTGTATCGCCGATAGTAAATAGTTTCTTGAACGAATCAAGCTGAATACTTAGCAAATCGGGATAGGGCGTTTTTGCTAAGGGGGTATGGGCAAAATTGATTCTTTTATTTTCCGTCTTAAGTGTTTTCATTGTAACCGATATGGGCTTTGGAGAAAATAGATATACTAAGCGTTGGCTTCCCTTTGAAAAAGGCAATAGAGGTGCCTTTTAGCCAAAGGGGAGCTGACTTAGTAATAGGGGTTTTATTTTAAGGTGATTTTAGCACCTACTTCTTCCAATGTCTTTTTGAGCGCTTCTGCTTCTTCTTTAGTGACTTTTTCTTTCATGATTTGCGGTGCTCCGTCAACAAAGTCTTTGGCATCTTTTAGGCTAAGGCTTAGCGCATCTTTTATGGCTTTGATGACGCGCAGTCTAGTGTCGCCAGCGCTGGTAAGCTCTACATCAAATATTGTCTTTTCTTTTTGTTCTTTGCCTTCTTCTCCTTCAGCTGACGCTACAGGTACAGCGGCCACGGCAGCAGCAGCTGGTGCGATATCATATTTTTCTTTCATGAGATTTGCGAGCATATTTACTTCTTTGACGGAAAGTGCTACAAGCGCTTCGGCTATCTGTTCTATTTTTTCCATGTTATTTTGTCCGATCATTGTATTCTAAATTGAGGTTTGGATGTTATTTGTTTTGTAATGTTTTTATAATGCCTGCAATGGTGCTTGGGGCGCTGTCTAGCGCAGCTAGTACATTGTGGATAGGTGATTGTAAGAGGTGGATTACTTCTCCAATATAGTCTTCTTTAGATTTGAGGGTGCTGAGGGTTTGGAGTTGCTCATCTCCAATAAAAATTTCTTCTGCTACCCATGCGCCTTTTAGGAGAGGTTTTTTGACATCTTGTTCTTTTTTAAATTTTTTAATGATTTTAGCAGGGATACTGGGATTGCCTTTTACAAAGAAGAGGGTAGAGTCTTGCTTAAGGACTTTGGTAAGGGCTTCATAGGGGGTATTGGCAAAGAGTATGGCCAATAGCCCATTGGGAACTACCCTACATTTGATTTCTTGCTCATATAGCCGCTTTCTTAGGGTGTAGATTTGGTTAGCGGTGAGGCCATTACAGTCGGTAATATAGAGCTGAACACCTTCAAACATAGGTCTTAACTTAGCTATTGTGGCTTCTTTTTCTGCTCTTTTCATAGTTTAGTTTTTTAGGATGGTGTTTTTGTCCACTTCTACACTCATACCCATGGTAGTAGAGAGGGTTATTTTTTTCATATAGTTGGCTCCCTTCACACTTTGGTGTTTGGCACGGATGAGGGTGTCAACCATTTCTTGGATATTTTCCTTGAGCTGCTGGGGGGAGAAGGAGGTACGTCCTACACTGCTGTGTACGATGCCTGCTTTTTCTGTTTTGATGGTTATTTTACCTGCTTTTATTTCTTTGACGATGCGGCCAATATCTGTGGTGACGGTCTCTTTTTTGGGGCTGGGCATAAGGCCTGACGGGCCGAGTATTTTACCGAGCTTGCCGAGCTTGGTCATAAAGTTGGGCATGCTGATGAGCACATCAAATTCTAGCCATCCTTTTTGTATTTTGTCAATATATTCATCGCCGCCTATGTGGTCGGCACCTGCTTTTTTGGCCTCTTCTGCTTTATCAGGGGTGCAGAGGACGAGCATACGGGGGACTTTTCCTGTCCCGTGGGGTAGGGTTACGTTTTCGCGTATGGCTTGCAGTTGGTTTTTAGTATCTATATTTAAATTGACCGCAATATCTACGCTGCTATCAAATTTGACAGTATTGCTTTCTTTGACAAACTGGATGCTTGCTTCTAGGGGGAGCTTTGGGGCTACGCCATATTTTTCAATGAGTGCTTTTCGTTGCTTTGTTATTTTAGCCATTTTTTTTATTTGATCTCAACGCCCATACTACGTGCGGTGCCTGCTACTATACGACTCTTGGCTTCTTTTGTAAAGCCTTTTAGTTCATCTCCCATTTCTGCTATGATTTTTTCTACTGCATCATGGGATAGGGTGCCTACCTTATTTCTATTGGGTTCGGATGATCCTTTGGTGATATTTGCTTCTTCTTTTATGCGTGTGGTGGTGGGGGTGTTTTTGATGACGATATCAAATGTTTTATCTGCCCTTACATTCACGTCTACACGCAGTAGTTTTCCTCTTTTGTCTTGGCTTTGAGCATTAAATTGCTCACAAAACTTTCTAGTATTTAGCCCTTTGCTGCCGAGGGCAGTACCTACAGGAGGGCCAGGTGTGGCGCTGCCGCCTTTCAGTTTTAGCTTAATAGTTGTTTCAAAAGACATATGCAATGGTTATTTTCTCTTTATTTGGTTATAGTGCAAAGATACTGGGGTGTCTTTTTTAAACACTTTAATAATGACTTCTACTTTTTTACTATTGAGGTCTATTTTCTGTACAGTGGCTTCCATGTCTTTGAAAGGGCCACTGATGATTTTTACGCTTTGTCCTTTTGAAGGTAATCCTTCGACATCATGCAGCACAGGGGTGGGTTTTTCGATATTGTCTTCTACGAGCATTCTTTCCACTTCTTCCTCATTTAGTGGGACTGGGGTTTCTTTCCAGCCATAGCCTGTAGGAAACACAAAAAATCCGTTGAGCCCTTCTATCGATCGGAGTATATCTTTTATACGCGAATCTACTAGGCTGAGCTCTACCATAATATGGCCAAATCTGTGCTCTTTTAATCTTCGTTTTCCATTTTGCACTACATATTCGCGGTAGGTAGGGTTGTGTGTTCTTTTTAGCATATTGTCTAGGCCATGTGCTTGCATTCTTTCTTGAATTTTAGCGATGATATTTTTACCTGTTCCTTTTTTTATTTTTAAGGCATACCACTCATACCCTTGGGGGCTACTAAGGTTTTCTTTCGGATGATCGGTTGGTTTGTTGACCTCTTTATGCGCCATAATAGGGGTTTTTATTAGGAAGAGGGATCTGTTTTTATTTTCTCATAGACAAATTCTTGCACCTTTTGTAATAAAAAATTCATACCAAAGACGAGCACCGCACATACGCTAATCCCCACAAGAAAGAGAAAGGCCAAGCGTTCCAATTTGTCATAGCTAGGCCAAGTTACTTTATTTCTGAGCTCTCTATAGGAATCACGTATAAATTTAATGATACGAAACATAATATTTTTATATGCACGGGTGGGGAGGCTCGAACTCCCGACCTTCGGTTTTGGAGACCACTGCTCTACCAACTAAGCTACACCCGTTCATTGGTGTTATTACGAGGCTAGCGATTTTTATTTAATAATTTTGGTTACAACGCCAGCGCCTATGGTACGCTTACCTTCGCGAATAGCAAATTTAAGCCCTTCTTCCATTCCTGTGGCATGGATAAGTTCTATTTCTAGGGTAACATGGTCTCCCGGCATGGCAATTTCTTTTTCTTCTAGTTTGCCGCCTTCTTTAGCGTATATCTTGGTAATGGTACCTGTAACATCAGCAGTACGGATATAGAACTGTGGCCGATATTTAGGCTTAAATGGATTTTTCCTTCCGCCATCGCTTTTGGATAAGATATAGACTTCGGCTTGGAAATGGGTATGGGGATTGATGCTACCTGGGGCACATAGGATATCTCCTCTACCGATCTTGTCTTTGCTGATGTTACGCAAAAGTAGTCCAACATTATCGCCTGCTTGGGCTTGGTCTAGTTCCTTATTGAAGGTTTCGGCACCTATGACAGTGGCTTTGAAAACGCCTTCCTTTTGGCTCACAATATCTACTTGTTCACCTGGCTTGATGGTGCCCTGCTCTATTTTTCCAGTAACTACAGTGCCTCTTCCAGGGATGGAGTTAAGGCCTTCTACAGGAAGGAGGAAGGGCTTATCAACTTCACGTGGCGGTAATGGGATAGCGTCTAGGGCATCCATGACAGCTTTGATGCCTTCTTCATATTTGGTTTCTCCATTTAGGGCACCTAGGGCAGACCCTGATAGTACTACAGCATTGGGAAAGTCATTGGCTTTTGCGAGCTCTTGGGCTTCCTCTTTTACTATTTCTAGCATATCTGGATCGTCCATCGTATCTATTTTATTGATAAATATAATGAGATTTTGGACATTGATTTGCTTGGCCAAGAGGATGTGCTCTTTGGTTTGGTCCATGGTACCATCTGTAGCAGAGATCAAAAGGATCAAGATATCGGCTGCTGAGGCTCCTGTGATCATATTTTTAATGTAATCGGCGTGACCTGGGCAGTCGGTAAGTGAGTAGTGCCTTTTTTCGGTGTCAAACTCGATGGTTGAGGCTTTGATGGTAATACCTCTAGCTTTTTCTTCTGGGGCATTATCGATTTTTTCAAAAGAGATGGCTTCACCATAGCCTAGCTTGCTGCTGACACTAGTGATCGCAGCGGAGAATGTAGTTTTACCATGGTCAACGTGTCCAATGGTACCAATATTAACGTGTTCTTTTGTGCGTTCAAATTTCTTTTTTGTTGCCATAATGTTATTATAATAGGTTGCGAATAGTAAGATAGGCGCTCTTTTCAATCGTTAGATCGCTGGCGGCAAAGTTACGATCTTTTTTTAAAAAAACAAAATCCTCTATCTTTTTTTAAGGCTAGATGGAGCCAATGACGGGATTTGAACCCATGACCTCTTCCTTACCAAGGAAGTGCTCTACCACTGAGCTACATCGGCCACTGAGCGGAAAACGGGAATCGAACCCGCAACCTACAGCTTGGAAGGCTGTTGCTCTACCAATTGAGCTATTTCCGCCTAGCTTATAGGCTTGTTGTGGGGAGAGCAGGATTCGAACCTGCGAAGGTTACCCAGCGGAGCTACAATCCGCTCCATTTGACCACTCTGGAATCCCCCCAAATGTTTTTGATTATCGTGATAGATAACAGGGCCGAATTTACGCTTTTTTCTAGTGAATACAAAAATATTTTTCTTTTCATCTAGACAACGTTCTCTATGGTGAGCTGGTCATTGGTATACACACACATCCTACTGGCGGTAAGCAGGGCTTCTTTGACCATTTCTTCGGCCGTTAAGTGGGCAGCATACTTTTTAAGGGATGCGGCTGCCGCTAAGGCGAAGTTACCACCAGAGCCTATGGCAGCATAGTCTTCATCTGGTCTCATCACATCTCCATTGCCCGACAACGTCAAGATATGGTCTTTATTGGCGACCAACATAAGCGCTTCTAGTCGGCGTAGGTAGCGGTCCATGCGCCATTCTTTGGAGAGGCTTAAAGCGGCTTGGTACATATTATCTGCATGCATGCTTAGCTTTTCTTCAAAGCGCTCTAAAAGGGCCATCGCATCTGCGGTAGAGCCAGCAAAGCCGATGAGGATTTTACCATTAGATAGTTTACGTATTTTTTTTACGGTGCTTTTGACAATGGTACTGCCCATGCTGGCTTGCCCATCGGCACCAATGGCTACTAGGCCTTTATGCTTGATGGCCAAGACGGTGGTTTGCCTTATGCGTAAGTCTTCTTTTGTATTTGCCATATAAAAGTGGGATTAAAAATCTCCCCAAAAGTACACAAAGAAGGGATAGGAAACAAATATTAGGCGCATTTCACACCTGCAACAGCTTGTAGGGCTATAAATGAAGGGGTTTTTACTTGCGATTAACTAATAGATATCCAAGAGCATGGCCTCTTCCTCTTCCAACCTTCTATTTTGTTTTGCTTCGACAGAGTGTTGGGTATGGGGCACCAAAAATAATCGTGCCTTAGGAATCAGCTGACCTGTTTTGATACATATCCCATAGGTTTTGGTTTTAATCCGCAATAGGGCTTTTTTTAAATGTTGGATAAACTTCTTTTGGCGGATTATGAGAAAGTTGATGTTTTCTTGCTCTTCTACAACCAAGCTGTCATCTAGCCCTTTTACCTCGCCTTGTGCAATATTCTCATTGGTGGAGGTAAGGCTTTTATCCATCTCCTTGAGGTCTTTTTCTGCCTTGGCTAATTTTTTTAAGATTATTTCCCGAAACTCGGCGAGCTCTTTGTCACTATAGCCTTTGTGGCTTTCGGCGGATGAGGGGGCTTTTGTCTTTTGTAGATTGTTTTTTAGTTCTTTTTTCTTCATGGTTGCTAATTCAATAAATTATATGATGCTTATCGCGCAAAGTTAGTTAGTTTAGATTGTCTATAAAAGCAGTCAATATTAGGAAAGTAAGCAAATTATTTAACCTATCAAAATAAAACCATAAAATAACCTATGCTCTGCTTTTGCAGTACAAAAAAACCTTCATCCTTATATGGTTAAAAATAGCAGTGCTGGCATAAGAATTCGCTTTGTGAGACACGCTGGGGAGGCA
>JBCCVH010000007.1:0-14423 GCA_039195685.1 Bacteroidota bacterium
CATCTCCCCGCAAGAGCAATTTTTCATCTAGGCCCTCCTCTCGCAAGTCGATCCATATAGACCCATCCTCTTTTTTATAGAAAAGTCCAGCGGCACACCCTTCCTCCACAATGCGCTTGCCTAACAAATAGGTAGCAGACTCATAATACACCTTATCAAACGTAAGGCCGAGCATCTTAAAAGTCTCTTGAAACCCTGCTAACACCCAGCCATTCATCTTTTTCCACAATGCCAAGACCTCCTTATCGCCAGCCTCCCATAGCATCAGCATCTTTTGCACAGCCAACCCACTAGGGGCCTGCTTTTTTGCCAATGTGGCATCTCCCAAGCTAGCCTCGAGGGCAGCCAGTTCACGCTTATACTGCTGATGAAATTTGACATAATAATCTCCTACAAAGTGATCGCCTTTGATCCCCTTTTCCGCTGGGGTAGCGGCCTCCTTATCTTGCTGATAAGCCCACATCGACTGGCAAATATGCACCCCACGGTCATTGATATGCATCACTTTTTTTACTTCATGCCCCACCGCTTGTAAAATATTCGCCACGGCATCACCTATAATACTATTGCGTAAATGCCCTAGGTGCAAAGGTTTATTCGTATTCGGGCAAGCTATTTCAAGCACCATCTTTTGGCGATTCTGGACTGCGAAATTGCCTTCCATATGCTTTGCCAAAGCAGACAACCACACATGATCCTGTAACGTCAGATTGAGAAAACCTTTGGCGACTTCATATTTTTCGATAAAGGAGGTTTTTTGCTGTAGCCAGTCCCCTAATGTCGCTCCGATCTCCGCAGGAGCTCTTTTTAGCTGGCGGGCCAAGGGAAATAAAACCAATGTATGCGTCCCTGCAAAGGAGCTATGTGTAGGTTGTAAAGAGAGTTGATTAGGTGTAATAGAAGATTGATAACAGGCTGTTATGCCAGATTGCAGTGCTGAAATAAGGGGTTTTTCTAAAATCATATTAGGCCTTTTGCGTAATCTAGTCACCTATGCCGCCAGCAATTAAGCATTATTAGCGTAAGTACTTCCCAGTAAATAGGACATCAACAACGTGAGTAGTACAAACACAATAAATAACCCATAAGTTACCTTATGAAGCAAATGCGGCATCTGCGCAGCACCTACCAATTGTTTCATACTATTGTTACTGGCCAAAATATTGCCTCCCTCATCCTTAGGGTTTTGTAAGATCACCACCACAGTCAGTAGCACAGCCACCAAGCCTAGTAAGATACCTATAATAATTATACCGAACATATTATCAATTTATTTCTTGCGGAAGCTACATTTTTCCTGCTACAATAGCAAAAGAATAAGCCTTATTCCACTATTCTGCTAGGGTAATGCGCTCTTTTTTTACTAAATAAGCCACCTGTGCGATAAAAGTTTTCATATGCGTCACCTTATCTTGCTCTGTACTATCCAAAAAACTAAGGTATAAAAACAATTTCATTTTTTGCAAGCCCAGCATTTCAGTAGTATACTTAGACGTTGCAGTAGACAATTGCGGCGCATTGGCCAATGTAACCCCCGCAATCTTATGGCTAGGATTTACCTTGCTCACGCTGTAGATATAAACAAACTTTTTCATACGGACAAAGCCCTTTAAGAGCTTTTAAAGATGCGTATAACTATAAGCGTTGGATAAAGGTTTGAAGGTGCTTCTCAAAGAGGCTATGAGCTTTGTAATGAAACTTTTTCGCGGTGGCCTGTTTAACTTATATTTCGCACCGAATTTTTAAAATTTTTTGTTAACAAAAAAGAAAAAACAGGCTATAAGGCACTATGTAAGCTATTTTGCACCTTGCTCTATACGTTCTTTAACTTTGATATGTCTGCTTCTCTATAAAAGTGGCCTAAATATTATGTGCTGCTCCTTAACCTTTCTATTGAGCCATAAACGCATATTTTTGGTGCGAGATATGGGGTATATAAGACCCGAAAGTATACCCTATGGCGGTCTCCACCCCAAATCTTCCTAATAGTCTTTTATCGTCATTAAAATAATTTACTTTTAGCCGACCAAAGAAGTTTTTCATATCAATACCAAAATATCAGATGCAAACACCACATACTATTTTAAAGCAATATTGGGGCTATGATGCCTTTCGGCCACTTCAAGAGGAAATCATTACCACTATCTTAGCCAAAAAAGACATCTTAGCCCTTATGCCTACTGGTGGGGGGAAATCTATCTGCTTTCAAGTCCCCGCCTTATTACAGTCTGGGCTTACCCTAGTCATCTCTCCCTTAATCGCCCTGATGCAAGACCAAGTCCGCCAACTGAAAAAACGTAACATCCCAGCAGCTGCCCTCCATGCAGGCATCAAGGCAACAGAGATGACCACCATCTTAGACAATTGTGTCAATGGCTACATTAAGCTGCTTTATCTCTCCCCCGAGCGGCTTAAAAGCCATACTATTATAGAACGTCTGCCCTACCTGAACATTAGCATGCTAGCTGTTGACGAAGCCCATTGCATCTCACAATGGGGCTATGACTTTAGACCAGCCTATCTAGAGATACCACTATTAAAAGCACAGCTTCCAGATATCCCTACCATTGCCCTTACCGCCACGGCCCCCCCACTTGTGCAGCGCGATATTCAGCAAAAGCTGGCTATGAAAAAGCCTGTACTACTGAAAAAAAGCTTTGCTAGGGCCAATCTCGCCTATGTCGTGCGCGAAACGCCCAACAAATTACGCTCACTCCTCGGTATCCTACAAAAAGTAAAAGGAAGTGCCATTGTCTATACCATGACACGCATCGATACCGAAAAAACAGCCGCTTGGCTGCAAAACCAAGGCATACGGGCAGATTACTACCACGCTGGCCTAGACCACCAAACACGACAAAAAAAACAAGCTGCTTGGTTAGCTGAAGTGCCTCCTATCATCGTAGCCACGAATGCTTTTGGCATGGGCATAGATAAACCCAATGTGCGACTGGTCGCTCATCTAGGGCTACCTACCACATTAGAAGCCTATTACCAAGAAGCTGGTCGGGCAGGAAGAGATGAAAAAAAAGCTTATGCTGTGCTGCTTTATACCCTTTCTGACCTAGGTAATCTCCCCCAAAAAGCCACACAAGGCTTTCTCCACATCGATCATATCAAGGCTCTCTATCAAATTTTAGCCAACTATTACCAAATCGCCATCGGCAGCCATGCAGGTATCTCCTACCCATTTGACCTAGACGGCTTTAGCGACACATACGACCTCCCGCCCAAGCAAGTAGCCCACGGCATCCAACAACTAGCAGCTGCAGGGTTGATCCATTTCGATGATCGCTTTTTCACCCCCGCCAAAATACAGCTTAAGCTCAAAGGCAGAGACCTTTATGCTTTTCAAGTTGCCAACCCAGCAGCAGACCCACTTATTAAAGCACTTACCAATGGCTATCCTGCTACTATTTTTTACCATATTACCCCAATATCCCTACAAAGATTGGCACGCATCTTACATAAAAAACCCCTACAAGTAGAAAACCAACTCCTACATCTAGCTTCCCTAGGGGTAGCCGACTATACCCCAGCCCACAACCACGCACAACTCACCTTCCTCACCCCACGCTATCCTATAGATGACCTCCCTGTAAGTGCCAAGAAAAACCGAGACCGTCAGGCCAACCTACTTAAAAAAGCCAAAGCTGTCATCAACTACGCCTCACATCGCTATCGCTGCCGTACACAAATCTTGCTAGAATATTTTGGGGAAATTTCCTATAAGCCCTGTAAGGTATGTGGCGTATGCGTAGCCAAAACCACTACGCCGCTCTCTTTTGAAAACCTCTATAGCAAATATGCCCCTTTTATCCAAGCCCATCTGGCCAAAAGGCCACTAGGTGTAGACGAGCTGGTAGAGAAAATAGCCTTAGAAGCTACTGATGACATCGTAACTACCATCCAATATATGCTGGCCAAGCATGAGCTGCGCTATAATACAGCATGGCAACTAGTAGCTAGTGCCCCATCGGCACGTCAAGGACGCTAAAAAAAATTTGTCTGAAAGTTTTTGGTACCTAGATGAGCCAGACAGATTCGCCTACTCCTCCAGTAGATAATATTCGTTATCCCAAGGGAGCTGACCATTCGTTATAAGGATGGGTGGGGGGGAACCACCCAACTAAAATGCTGGAGATTTGTTTTTTTATATGGCTTTTATAATTGATATATAGGATTTGGATATTACAAAAAAGCAAGCCATTTACACGTTTATGCTTACACAAAAAGCGTAAAGGAAGTAACACACTTGACCCCAATCAGACGGAAATTGAATAGGTTCTACGCAGTGGGCTACCAGGATAATTAAGTATTTTACACTTACGATACTTATTATTATAAAACTCAACATTATAGCTTGAAACTTTGTTAAATATGGCTTAGAATTTTTCAGACACGTCGAATCACCATTGGCATCAGACACCTCATCTCTTGCACTGGCCTGTGTCTCACTTACCTCCTTTGCTTGTGACTCATCTACTGGTCTCTCTTTGATAGTATCTGGATTACTAGCTGGCGATGAAGATACCAAGTAGTACAAAAGGGCCGTGAAACATATCAAAAAGCAAAATATTACTATTATTTTAGATATAATATTATTTTTTTTAGCCACAATCATTAAATTTCTAGTTATACGCACATCAAATAGCCGAAGGGAAGCCTCTTCTACTGCAAAAGCCCTCACCAGTAGTGAGGTCAACTTGCAGAGATAGACCTAACATCGCTGCTACATTATCATGTAGTGCTTTAATACGATACCGTGCACCCACGCATGATGCACATCTTCCCGTAAAAATCCAAAATGACTATTATCTTCTTCTATACCTACTGCAAAAATATTGCCGCAGCTCAATAAAGATATACGTATAGCCCCAATGGTCACTATTCCAATTGCACGGCAAATATAATACACATTTTACATCTCCTACACATATTTTGGCAAAATTAAATTTAATGATAAAATAAAACACATAAAAAAGTTACCCCAAAAGCAACCTATCCACCACATAAGCCACATCTCTTCAACAACCCAATTTTTCGCTTGCGATAGCTGTAAGCAATGTTTCGCCACAAAGGCTACATTGGCTATCTATATTCCATACTGCCACCATATTACTAGCGTCTACCATTTGCGATAAAAAATTGCCTATAGCGTACACATAGACAAAGCGAAATGCCCCTTTATGAGCCAATAGTGCACATTGCATACCCGCTTAAACTCCGTAACCGCAGCAGGGAAACAAAAAATGATCGACTTTAGTGCCTTGAGGAAGCAACTTATTGACCGAATCTATGCTCGTGTGCGGCGTAATGGGAAATTTGAAAAAATTATACCAATAACTTGACAATGTCATGAAATTCTTTTTTATTATAGTGAGTATCATCCACAGCAAGCTTTGGATGGATTTACACCTAAGTAATTTTTAGCAAAGCATAGATAACCAATTACCTACCCTTGACAACCTGCACACCACAGTAGCATTTTCAATAGCCTTGGCTAGAAATTCAACGCATAATATCTTACTACAAACAAGCATAACGTTCTTTAACCCTTCAACACATAGCTGATGAAAAAAATAATACACCAATCAAAAATACATTATTACATCCTGTTTTTAATCGTGCTGTGCCCGTGCATACATGCAGCCACCTCAAAAAAGGCTGATCGTGGTAATACGAAGCGAGAAAAAAGCCAAATACAGCAACCTGTACATCAGGCAGCTATAAAGGGGAATATGCCATTTTTTATGGCATTATTGAATAATAAATCCATTACCCATACACTAAACAAAAAAGACCAATCGGACAACTGGACACCTTTGCATTATGCCACTGCCCATAACAAAAAAGAAGTTGTGCGTTTTATTTTGTCGCGACCTAACATCACAATAAATGCTATAACCAAAGATAAAGGATCAACGGCATTACACATACTGATACAAGAGAAGAACTTTGACTTGCTCGATTGTTTTATTGCCTACAAACAAGAAGCACAAAAACAGCAATTTACACGTTTATACCCGAAGAAAAAGGATAAGTCTGGTAAGATACCCTCTGCTTATTTTCCCAAAGAAGACGGCGACGAAAAAATACTGGAATACAAGTCAAAATGGAATAAACTTGTAGATATAGCAACAAAGAAGTCAAAGACTACCCCACAGAATAAGCCCTCTATTGCCACAAAAGAGGAAAGCCAAGGGGCTACTTGCAAAGCACCATTACCAAAAGCTATAAACATGGATCCCCTTTCTCCCACCAAAAGTAATGCTGATATAGTCACATTTAGCCCTGCCTCAAGTGAAAACGTACAAACTGATCGCAATACTGTCCCAAATCAGCCAATGGACACCACCATTAAGGAAAACACTACTATACAGCAGATGGGTAAAGCAGTCCAACCAAACACAACGCAGAAAACACAAGAGGCTACAAGCACCGCCGAAAAAAGCCAGCAGCCTAACTCTCCAGACCAACAACTAGGACAATCAGCCTCAGCAGCCAACATTACCTCCTTGCAAGCTACCAAGCCCATAGCAACAGAGGCAGCAAATATTTTCTACTACCTGAAAGTTGTGGTAGGTGTGTTGCTTTTAGGTAGCATTTTTTATCTAGTCAACCGTGAAATATGGCTAAAAGCGTAAATAACACAAACTATACGGTAATGCTGAGCAGTGTAAAGCATCTGCCGAAACCAGAAAAAACCTTCTTTATCCATTACAATCAATAGTCGCCTTTGTTAGTTGAATGTTGACTTCCACTGAAAAGCTAGCGTCTTTGGGTAATGATTTTTTTACAGCAATTGCAAAGTTTTGCATAAAGGGGATAAAAAACTTGCAATTTTTGCTCAAAAAAGTGTCCATTTTATGTTCAAAAACGTTATTTTTCGGCTCTATTCGTGTCTTAATTGAATACTTCAGGGTTAACTACTTAATGGCTATACAACTACGCAAGGTTTTTCGGAGATTTTTCAGGAGATAAAAACAAGTAGCCATGCATATCAAGCACTGCAGGAAGCCAACACAAATACATCCTATATTCCCCACCTCATCATCACAAAACATCTTAGGATTGCTTGTTACCTTATCATTGGTAAAATCTTCACGATCATCTTGGTTTTATACTGGGGCTGTTTACACGACTATTGTGCTCATTTAGATGCATGATTGTTTGCGAGCATTGATATGGTTTCTTTTTTATTAATACCATCATGATTAGATGGACTCTCAGCGATGCTTTCTTCAACAGTACTCAATGCAGATTGCCACTTGGTCGAATCGTTCTCATTGCCGTACTCTGTTTCCATAGAATTTACTGCTTTATGCTTGGGAGCATGCCTGCGATTATTCTCTGGTATTGCTAGTGAGTTCTTGGCCCCAACTCCAATAGAAGCTCTTGCTGCATGACTGCTTGTCTCAATATCCTCATCAGATTTATATCCACCTGTCAATTTCGTATGGTTCGTTATAAGATTTCCAAAATAACCTGATGCTGCATTTATATTTTCGTTTTCATTATTGTTGCTGTTACTTAGTCCCCAATTTACTGACTCCCTAGACTGGATAGGCTGTAGATGCGTTTTATGCATTGGTAAGACAAGATGATCTTCAGATTCACTCAGAGTAGCGCTGCTCAAATCGTCCTCATCTGACTCATCTTGCGATGTATCTGTTTCTTCATTGTCTGTAAAACAGATATTAGTATCAGCATCCCCTGCCGTTTGCACTAGATCTTTTATTAGTGACTTCCTTATTGAAATAACCTGACGCTTCCGTGACGAATTCGATTTTGATTTGGTTACTTGGGAAAAATCATTTTCTTCATCTATTTCTAACATAGATTCTAAAGAAAGCTTATTACTATGGCTTTGCATTTTATGGGACCCCATGTGCCCGCTCTTAAGGGACACAGCGTTAGCAACAGATGTTGTTGCATAACTTTTTTGCTCAGCTCCTTTATTAGGGTTAGAAATATCTGTTAGGTTGATAGCACAACGATACGTTTTTTGTTCTCCATTTCTTTGCTTACGATTGCTGTTCTCATTTCGTGCTGTATTTCTCTCCTTATCATACATTCTTACGACCATTTTATTGGTTTTGAATATTTTACTGAACATGAACAATACAATTAGGACAACAATTGTGACTACGGTGGCCATAATTATATTTTTAGAGGTTAAATATAGCTTACCACTTTTCAGGCCCAACCCACTATTATTGTCATATCTTCCCCACATCGGATTTGTCGATTTTGCTGTGATCCTGATTGGATTACTAGTCGACGATGGGGATATAAAGTCGTAAAAAAAGACTCCACCACATAGAGCAAGGGCTAATATATATATTCTTTTCAACATAATTTTTTTAGTCATCCCTATTACATTTGGGACCATGCTAACTATAACTAACTAGAAAGAAGCCTCCGCTAATGCAAAAGCTTCTGCTAATAGCTAGCTCAATTAAGGATATACCTATAGCCCTTAATGGCCACCAACTTCAGTTACTATAATATACATCAAAATTTCACTTATCTGCAAATATTTTGCTAAAAAAATTTAAAGCAAAATAAAGATAAAAGGTATAGAAAAGGCACCTCAAGGAGGAAGCCCCCTATAAATCCATATTCACGCAAACCTGCAAAGACATTAGAGATAGTGCATCGTAGGGGCAAACCTTATCATCTATGGATAGATGGACAGGTGGGCAACATGAACCGCACTATATATAAAAATAGGCTACAGTGCAAAAGTTTCATATACAAAGATCATAGCACCCTTGCAGAGCACCTTCAAACCTTTATTAGCCTTAACCATAAGATTACGGAGTGTTACAAATTAGTCATTTCATAGAAAAGTAGGCACATCAGAGTATAGAGAAGGTGTAGAGAAAATTTCAAAATAGCTCTTATAGTGTAGTATAGTCGTTTTTTCTTTTTAGTTAACTAAAAATGTGGTGCAGGATATCGGAAATATAGCGGAAAAAGATTATCTTGGTGCGCTTTAATTAACAAGATTACTACATTATGGAAACAAAATTGATCAATGTGATCGCAGAGGAGTATTTGCGCTCTTTTAAGCAAGAACAAGACGGCATCAAAGAGATGGATGAGAAGGTTGTGGTACCTTCTAAAAAGAAGAAAAAATGGGTAAGCAAGGTACTAATGCCGCGTGCAACAGCTATTTTAACTTTCGCGCAGCTAGAAGGGAGTAAGTTGCTGGAGGAGTCGCTAGCGCAAAGTAAAAATACGCTGGATTTCTATTCTTGGCAAGATTTGGATTTGCTGTGTGGTAACCAAGCTACCCCAGATAAAAATTTGCATGCCAAGATCGACCGTACAGTGACGACACTAGGGAAGTGTGTACTGGCTACTAAATTGGTCTCTCCATCTACCGCACAAGAGGAAATCGTAAAAAAACAGCAGATTATTAAAGTACTGTACGAGGATGCGGAGCTAAGGAAAAATCTTGGGGCAGAGTTGTCTCGTATAAAAGAAGATGAGGCTAAGCGGGCTTCATTGTGGAGTAAATCATCGCCGCTAAAGCAGGATAAATATACTGGGGAGTTGCAAGCTTTATTTTATAGGCTGTACTTTTTTAAAAGAAAGGAAGGAAGTGGGCTTACCATTTGGACCCCCAGTGCTACTTCTGCAAGTAAGTTGCAGTGGCTAAAAAGGATAACTGACTTTTTTTCTATTTATTTTTATTCGCTTTTCGCATTGGGATATAACTTTTTTCTGTACAGAATGCGGCGTTGGCTCCTAGGTGCCTCAGTTTATGATAATATTTTTATTGTATTGGGTATACTAGGCTGTTTATTCATGCTATTTACAGGGCCTGTGCGATATTATAGGATGAAAAAACCTGTGATTAGTTTTTTGGCGGAGCATATGGCAACTTTACAGACATTCGTAAAATCGGCATATAAGATTAATACTATAGTGATGTCGCATCCGAAGCTTAAGGAGCTGTATAAGGATGAGCTAAAAGCAGTGCGTTATCTGTGGGACATGGGGAAAAAGAAAAGTGATTTGGGGCGGATGATTTGCGCTTTACAAGGGCCTTCGTGGAAAAATTGGGGGTATTTTATGAGTCCCACTGGACAACTATTGGCGGCTTACACGATTTTCGAAAAACGTAAGAGGGTCTTTGCGAATGCCTTTTATGAAATTGGCAAATTAGATGTGCATTTTAGTACGGCATCCTTAATACAAGAAACAGAAGGGGATCAGTTGGAAAATAGGTATGTGTTTTCTGATGTATTGTCTCCGAAAGCCAAGGATGATGTGGTGGTGAAGGGAGAGCGTATTTGGCATCCGTGCTTGGCGCGAGAAGCGGCGGTGTCAAATGACTTATCCCTAGATTCACAGAAAGGTAATCGCTTGATCGTGATTACTGGGGCGAATATGGGAGGTAAAAGTACCTATATTTTATCTAGTGGGTTGGGGGTTTTACTAAGTCAGTGCTTTGGTATAGCGCCTGCGAAGTCTTTCTCGCATACTTGCTTTAAAAAGTTTATTACGTATGTGAATCCTAGCCAAAACTTAGCACGTGGCCTTTCATTGGCTGGGGCTGCTTTTGAGGTATTGAAAACGCATAAAAAGGCACTAGATGCCACAGATGGGCCTGTGTTTGCGATAATCGATGAGATATTGAATGGTGTAGATGCGAAAATGGGCTTGGATGTCTCTAGGGATATATTGGAGAGCCGGTATAAAAAATATCCTAACTGTGTGACTTTACTTACTACGCACTATATGAAATTAAGTGAATTGGATAGACTACCCGGAGTAGCGAACAAGCATGTAGAGGCTATTGTGGTAGCTAAAGGGATGCCGATTAAATTTACGTACAAAATATTGGATGGTGCTAGTAAACAAAATATCGTAAAGGAGATTGTATTTAATATGGGTATTCTAGATGAAATTAAATAGGTGGTGTAGCTGACTGTGCAAGTGTAGTACAGGTGCGTAGGACAAAAAGTGTTACAATTGTAGTATTATTTATTTATTTATTAAAATAACGAAAAAGCTTCTTTGGTAAATGTAGGCACTATTTGTAGCTATTATGTAGAAGTAGTATTTTTGTGGGTTATTGGGGTCGACTGGATTTGACGTTAGCTTTGGTGCCCAGTAAGCATGCGCGGTGTTGTTAGGTATTGCCGCTGAAATAAACCTAGCAAATTGTCTAACTGGCAATGAATTAGTAATGGATTCTCGTAAATATAAGGTAGAATTACCGAAGAATGAAAACAATAAAAAGTTTGTACCTGTATTTGGTGCCAACAAATTTGTTAATGTCTTCCCTACTAAGTATGCGATGAGAAAAGCTGCTTAATCTAAGCATTAAGTAACTTGCTCCTTTATACAAGTGGTGCTGTGTTGTATAGTTTGGGAGTATCATAAAAATAGCACAGGCTTTTGCTATGGCGTGTGAGTATAAAGTCTATAAAAGCACGCATAAGAAGAAAGTGTAAAAAATAGTTAAATGTTTTTTGTAAGGTAGGCGCTACACCTGCTTTCTTTGATTGATTAAGTAGTGCTAAGCATGTAGAAAGCTAGGTAGTAACCTATACGGACGAGGGTTCAATTCCCTCCGACTCCACAAAACTAATAAGGTGTGGTCAAGAAAATTAACAAAAAGGGAATTTAAAAAAAGGTAAAAAATTATGGAACAACAATCGAATATAGTGCGTTTTAATGTGCTTTCTAGTGATTTGTTTAAAAGAGTAGAGGTATTGAGTGGTTTTTTTTCGAGTAAACCTGTATTGCCTATTTTAGGGGATTTTCTTTTTGAACTGACGGAGAGCTCGCTTGCGGTGACAGCTTCTGATCTGTCTAATGTGGTGGTGACTAAGTTGCCTGTAAAGGGTACGGGGGCAAGTAAAATAGCCGTACCTGCTAGCATATTGATAGAGACTTTACGCAATTTGCCTCCTCAGCCAATAGCGGTGGAGATCAATGCTGATCATCATGAAGTGGTGATTATAGCACAAAATGGGAGGTTTAAAATTGCGTGTGAAAATCATGTGGATTTCCCACAAGTCACTCAGATAGAAGAGGCGGGTATTGCGGTAGATGTAAGCGAGTTTAAGAAGGCGATAAAACAAACTTTGTTTGCTGCAAGCAAAAAAAATGACATGCATCCTCAAATATGTGGATTGAATATTACACTGAATCCAGATAAAGGGCTAACTTTTGCGGCAACAGATGGCTTTCGCTTGGTACGTTACCATATTAATCATGCTATCAAAACGGCTTATCATAGCCTTACTTTGCAAAATAAGTCGATGCAATTACTCTTGCAGTTGTTGCCTAGTGGGGAAAAAGAGATGCAAATGGTGATTGTGGATAAAAAAAAGATCCATTTCAAAGTAGCGCACTTGTATATTGTGGTCAATATTATGGAGGGGGTATATCCAGACTATACGAGGGTGATCCCTGCACAGCTGCCAAACGAGCTGAGAATCAATAGGGAGGCGTTCTATGGTGCGATCAAGATCATTGATTGCTATGCGAATAAAACCACTTATGAAATATGTATTAAGTTTAGCAAAAATGAGCTGAGGATAGCGGCAGAGGATTTAGAGTTTGCGAACAAAGGGGAGACCACGCTGCCTTGTGCGTATGAGGGGCCTGATGCATATATTGGGATGAACTCTACACTTCTATTGGAAATGGTAAAAAACATGCAAGCAGAGGAGATGGTGTTACATTTTAATAAACCGCAAAATGCAATGGTGATAACGCCAGCGAAAGAGGAAAAAGCGACTACGCTGCTGATGCTGATTGTGCCTATCACACTAAGAAAGGAAGTATAAAAAATAGCTTTACTTTGATTGATTTGAAAGGGAGGAATAGAATGGGTGATTTTTTATCGGTAAACTGCTTTGAAAAGTCTATATTTGCGCACGCTTCTTTCGAGGATCGTGTACACAACTAGCTTAATATTATGGAGATACTATCAATTGTAGGAGAGGAGAGAATGGAGTTTGGGGGGACGAAAAATAGGGCGCTGGTACGTCAGGGAAAAGTACCTGGGGTATTATATGGTAAGCAAAATGGAAAAAATAGGGTAGTACACTTTCAAGTGGATGCTACTGACCTTATGCCGTTGCGTTTTGCGCCTTACTTTATTATGCTGAAGGTGAAAAATGAAACTTACCGTTGCATTTTACAAGCAAAGCAAACGCATCCTGTAAGTGACATTACCACGCATATCGATTTGTTGCTGATCACAGACGATCAACCTATTGTGATGGATATCCCGTTGCAGTTGGTGGGGAAGTCTGCGGGAGAAAGAGAAGGGGGTATGTTGGTAAAAAAGTTGCGTAAACTCAAAATAGCCTCATTGCCTGGGGATATGCCATCGACAATCACATTTGATGTAAGTGAACTAAAACTGGGTAAAACAGCGAAAATACGTGCGTTGAAGCCAGCCAAGTACAAAATTTTAAACCATTCGGGTCTTCCGCTAGCTAGTGTAGAAATACCAAGGGCGTTGCGGAGCAAAGCTGGACAAGCAGGTATTGATTTGGAAGCCACAGGTACCACAGAAGCTGCTGCACCTGCTTAGGGGCTCATTCTATATCCTATAAGCGATATCTATGAAAAAATACCTTATCACAGGTTTGGGTAATATAGGGGATAGCTATCGCAATACACGCCATAATGTGGGTTTTATGGTTGTCAACCATTTAGCAGAGGAGGCAGGGGCGACATTTATTACAGCGCGCTTAGGCGATGTGGCACATATCACTTATAAGGGCTGCTCCATATGTTTACTAAAGCCTGCTACGTATATGAACTTAAGTGGTAGTGCGGTGCGGTATTGGCTTGAAAAATTGAAAATTCCTATCGAGCAGTTTTTGGTGATCACAGATGATATTCACTTGGCACTAGGCTGCTTGCGCTTACGGCCCAAAGGGGGGCATGGAGGCCATAATGGACTGAAAAACATTGCGCAAGTATTGGCAAGTGCACACTATCCAAGGTTGCGTTTTGGTATCGGGAAAGATTTTTTGATAGGGCGGCAAAGTGACTATGTATTGGGGACTTTTACAGCAGAAGAAGCTTTATTGCTGGGTGGGCTTATCGAAAAAGCAGGGCAGTTTGCAAAAATGTTTTGTAGAAATGGTATTGCAGTGGCGATGAATAGCTGTAATGCTACCAATGTGGGCTAATGATGTGCCTGTAATGGGTTGCTTTGCTGATCGCAAGGCACTGCTTGGCGTGGTGATGGTAAACAAAATTTGGTGCATAAACAAAAAAACCTGCCCCTTATAAAATATATATAAAGAGCAGGAAAAAATCACCAACGCTTTAATCTAAGCAGAAAAAATGACAAATATCACAATAAACAAAAAATGATTCTTTTTTTTCTCTTTATTTTAAAAATAAATGAAAAAAATATTGATATAAAAACA
>JBCCVH010000008.1:0-13555 GCA_039195685.1 Bacteroidota bacterium
ATTTATTTATACTTGCCAACGCTTTTCAAGCAAAGCTTGAGGAGGTAATTTAACAATGAAAATAAGTAAAAAGCCATGCCGCAAAGTATAGAGAACGTATAGAGAAAATTTCAAAATAGCTCATATAATGCAGTATAGACTGTTTTTTATTTTTAGTTAACTAAAAATTTTGAGAAATTTGGTGCGGAATATGGGTACTACACGCTAAAACAGCTTGCTTTTTATGCGCAGTATCTCGCTAGGTTTTGAAACATATCTTTACTTTTTTAGTATATATTTTAAAGATTTATTGCTTTTGTATTTAAATTTATTTATATTTGCCAATGTTTTTCAAGCAAAGCTTGAGGAGGTAATTTAACAATAAAATATATCGTCATGTATACCAAAACCAAAAAAGTAGCTATCACGCTATGTTTCCTTGTAGCACTATGCGCCACAAACTACGCCGCCACTATTACTACAGTGCGGACATCGAAGCACCTTTACCAGCCTGCAGCAAAGCATATGCAAAAGCGGCTCTCTTGCCAAGTAGGTCATAGCGAGGCAATGGTACAGCCGTATTTTCATTATAATAACGCTTATGCAAGCATCCCCTTATCCAAAAATAAATGGCAAAGTCAACTTGCTTGCCCAATAGCCCCTAGTGAAAAAGGGTTATATACCTATGCATCTTCCCTAGTCTATCCTTGGGAGCTATTAGGCACAGCACATACAAAGAAGTTTGGTCGTACCCACATGCCTCTTAGATATAAGCTAGGCATCAGTGCATGGATAGCATCTGTTGTCATTGCCCAGCTTTACCTAAACCGAGCAGAAGCTAGTGGACACCGAGGCAATGGTTATCGTCCCTACGATTGCCGATGGGAAAAAAAATTTATACAACAAGCCGAAAAAGCCTTAGAAGATGCTGCTTCATTTAAACGGCTACATCGTACTGGAGAACTAGATAAAAGAACTACTGATATCCTCGGGACCAGTGTACTAGTAGCTTTGTTATGGGCACAAGATCAGGGAGATTATTTGATTACAAAGCATTATGGAGGGTATTTTTGTAATGTCATGCGTTCGTCAGTCTGTTACTATTACGGCAATAACAGGCGCACACGAGATAAATATTATTACAGATTAGAGAGAGAAATAAATACCATACGTGACCTACTTGGGGTACCACATCCAATCGGTTGGGAAGAGCAAGTAAGCCATTTTTTATATGGTGGCGCTAAAGCTGGCGCATTGGTGGTTACTGGAGAAGCTATAATATCTGCTATCCCTGGGCTTAATATTGTAGCAGTAGGAGTAGGTGGTATATATGCCTGCTATAAAGGCATCGAGTGGATAGATAAAAACATGGTAAATCCTGAGATAGGCTTAGCAGAAGAAGAAGAATATATTAAACAAGAACTTTTTGTACGCGCATTATGTGCAGATGAAGCTAGTATCAATCAAGCACAAGACTGGGGGGGGTTTGTAGTCACATCGGCATTGATTACAGAAAGCCTTACTGACGGCTTATCGCATATTTTGGGGGAAGGAGAGGTTTTTAAAAACGTAAGAAAAGTAGTGACAGGAGAGTTAGAAGGGGTAAGTAGTGACCTAGTAATGGAATCTGTAGAAGAAAAGCTGTATCAGGCAGGTAAAATTCCTCCAGAGATGGTAGAGGTAGCAGATTTAAGCAGCTCGCACCCAATAAGAGCGGAAAAATTAGAGAACAAAATAGAGCAAGAGCTAGAGGAGAAAATGGAAGAACATAGTGGGTTTGGAGTTTTCTTTTAATCTCTTTTCTTGCACATTAACAAGACACAGTACTGAGTGTGTGTTTAAAATACATTTTCTTATCTCTATTTTACCGAGGTGAGCTACATGTTGTGCGTATAGCATAGCTATTGGCAGAAAAGCAGGCATAAAAAACTTACGTTCTTGATAGTTCCCTGCTAGGTGTGCGCACTAGTCAGCTATTGCCCATTACAAAGGCGTTGTCATTTTTTCTGCTTTGGCTTGCGACCGAAAAGTCTAGCCAAGCTATACTCCTTGAGGTAGATTTTTTGATAAGGGATACCTAGCTCTTTATAGACAGCATACCTGTATTTGCATATATCGTGGGCTCTGCGAAAATTAAAGCGTGAATCATGGAAATGGAATAGCTCAATAGGCACAGGGCTAGGGGGCACAAGTTGTATTTTTCGGGCCCACTGATAGCCCCACCAGCTTTTGGGGGCGATTTGTAGCGTGGCTACGTTCGTAACCAAAGGCACAATGTCAGTGGTTCTTTCAAAGCATTTTATATAAGGAATATGCTGCGTTAGCCATCGGGAAAAATGGTATTTGCCACATTTCGTGCCTACATAAGGAGCCCCAAAAGTGATCAGATGCATTTTTTTCAAGTCCAATACCTGCGTATACATTGGGTGCTCCACCATATAGGCCGCCAGTAAAGTTGCCAAAGACCCGCCTAAACTATGACCTGTTGTCACAATATCATAAGAGCCAATATCTGCTATTTTTTCGCAAAGCGCTTTTATGATGCGATCGAGCGAGGGGATACAGCTGTTAAAAACATCGCTATAGCCCTTGTGCAAATAACCAGGGTAGCCTATTTTCTTGTTTTTGTCAAAAGTTAATTGAAAAGCATTCACCAAATCGCTCACTTTTCGGGTGTTTCTAAAAGCAAAGCTAATGATCTTTTTCTCTTCGTGCACACCTACCAAGCCGAGCATAGATTTGCTCTTAACGCCATAATCGACCAAGCCAGTACACCCTTCAATTTGATAGAAAGACCACCCTGCCCAGAGCGCATCAGGCTTAGGTAAGTGGACAAAAAACTTCGCTTCAATGGTTTCCTTGCTAAAGTTGATCGGCTGTTTTTGTCCGACCTGCGCATAGGCATGCAATACCAAGATCGACTGATCGATCGCTATACCGTCATAAGCAGTACAAGTAACAGCTTTATATTGCTTTCTCGTACGCCGATCATAGACCCACAAGATATATATACACATAGCAATAGCCAGTAGTACAAAGTAATAGAAGTCAACCATAGCCTGATAGATTTTCGGAGATGATGATAATGTGTACGCAATATATAAATTTTTTAGCAAAGTAGCTAGCTGATTATTATATTGGGGCGTTGTGATACATATTTTGAAACCTACAAACCTTCCACCATCTTCGACAGCAGTGCTGTACCAGCAGGATACCGCCGCTTGCTCAGGGGGTCTTCTTTTGCCCCATCAGCGTCTCCCGCAAGGCAGGCAGATGCACCACAGCCGTGTCAACCATGTATCCAGCAGTTCTGATCGGCTACCGAGCAAAGGACGTACGGGTGCTGCGCATGGCAAAGTATCTCCTGCCATTACAATATTAGGGATCGAATCCTCTTGCGATGAAACAGCTGCCGCCATCATGACAGATGGCATCCTACGCAGCCATGCGATTGCTACACAAACAATACATGCACAATATGCTGGTGTAGTACCCGAGTTAGCGGCAAGAGCCCATGAGCAAATGATCGTATCCATAGTAGCACGCGCCCTCCAGCAAGCCAATATACAGCTAAAAGAGCTAGATGCTATTGCGGTCACCCAAGGGCCAGGTCTCTTGGGGGGACTATTGGTAGGTATAGCCTATGCGAATGGCTTAGGGATGGCCTGTGAGCTGCCAGTGCTGGGTATTCACCATACACGTGCCCATTTACTTGCCAATTTTATCGAAAAACCTCATCCTACCTTTCCCTTTTTGGGCCTGATCGTCAGCGGTGGCCATACCCAGCTGGTGCTGTGTCGCAGCCCCTATGAGATGACCTTGCTAGGCAGTACATTAGATGATGCTGTGGGCGAAGCTTTTGATAAAATCGCACGCATGATGGGCATCAAAGCTTACCCAGGGGGTATTTATGTAGACCGCTATGCGGCAGGAGGCGATCCAAGGCGTTTTTCTTTTCCTAGTACAAAGGTAGGTGGCTATGATTTTTCTTTTAGCGGGATTAAAACGGCTTTCTTATATTTTCTAGCCAAAGCTGAGCAGCAAGACCCCAACTTTGCCGCAAAACATAGGGCCGACCTCTGTGCGAGCATCCAGTGGGCTTTGGTGGACATGCTGGTGACAAAGGTGACCTTTGCGATGGAAAAAACAGGGCTCAACCAGCTTGTACTAGGCGGTGGGGTAGCCAATAATAGCCTACTACGGGAGAGGCTGAGCGCCCTAGCTGCTGCACGTGGATGGCATTTTTTTGTCCCAGACAAACCTTTTTGTACTGATAATGCTGCGATGATTGCCATGGCAGGGCACTATCTTTTTTCCCAAAAAAACTACAAACCCCCGATAAATATTATACCTTTGCCGAGGATGGCGTTATAAGCATGTTCCTTGCTAGCGCTATCATATCAAGAGAGACTTATGGCGAACAAGCAATCAAAAGACAAACTAGATGGATATCTTTTGGTAGACAACAGAAGACATGCCAGACATCATTACGATATAGTGGATCGCTATATCGCTGGGCTCGAACTAAAAGGTCCTGAAGTCAAGTCTATACGTGCGGATAGGCCCTCACTAAAAGAGACTTACTGCTTTTTTAAAAATAATGAACTCTTGCTTAGCGGCCTCTATCTCAAGCCCTATGCCCCAGCAGCACACTACAATGCCGAACCAAAACGTTTACGTAAGCTCTTACTCACTAGACGCGAATTGCGTAAGTTACAAAAGCAAAAAAAAGAAAAATCCCTTACCATTATCGTATTGTACCTGATACAAAAAAGAGGTTGGATCAAAGTAGGCATCGCATTAGCAAGAGGGAAAAAGCAATTTGATAAGCGGCATGCGATCAAGGAGCGAGATATCAAACGCAGGACACAGCGGGAAGGCCACCATCTATCCTAAGCTTCTTGAGCGGCTATACAAGATGGTGTTTTTGGCATTTTACACTACCCAAGTATATTCTTTTGCGTATCTTTGCCCACTTGCCTTTGTAAAACTCTTTAACTATATGGATCGTTTGTTACGTAAAATCTCGCGTTGGTTTCTAGATGGTATATTTGTTTTTATCCCACTTGCCATTACCTTATCAATTATAGCTTATCCGCTCAATTATGTCAGTGATTGGGTGGCTTCTTTTTTTGATCAAATATTTGGCTTTTTTTTAACAGATATTGAAAATAAGAGTACAGAAAATGCCTTGTTTACCTTTTTAAAACGCTTTATCAATGAAAACCATGTGCAAATCTTACAAAAGATCGGTAAGCTGCCCTATAGCAATCTCTTCGCAGCGGCCATAGCACTCACCTTTTTGGGTATGCTGGTCTCTAATGTATTTATCAAGTCATGGGTGCGATTTTTAGAAAAATTGATCCTAAGGATACCAGGGTTCAATCTAATCTACTCTTATGTAAAAGAATCCACCTCTGCTTTCATAGGCAGGTTTAACGAACCTGTGATCGTCATGATCAACCCTACGTATAATATCCAAAAGATTGGCTTTATTACCCAAAAAAATATAGGCAAGTTAGGCACTTCCAATAAGCAGGTAGCTGTTTATCTGCCTCACTCCTATTCTTTTTCTGGAGAGCTATTTTTTTTTGCTGAGAAAGATATCAAAGTACTCAAAATGAGCTCCACCGAAGCTTGGAAGCTTATTTTATCAGGTGGTCTAGCAGAAGTAAAGCTCGACTCAAAAGGAAAAAAAATAACGCACACTTCAAAACCTCCTTCCCAAAAGAGCACCTTATCGTGGGTCTATCCGACAGCTCAGCCATCTACAAGTCACCACAAGCCATCCTGATGGCCGATCTACAATGGCCTTGTATCACGTGGATATGGTCTGCTCAAGCGATTTAATTGCCCAAAAAGCCATATTGGCAGTTTACGCAGCGCACAACGCCATCTCTGCTTATACCAAAATGTGGGGAAGCGTTACAGCTGGCACCAAATTGCATCTACGGATAAGGTAGCATGCCATCATCGGCAGCTTAGCAACCGAGCAAAGCATCCCCCAAGCCACATCAACAAGCCCAAAGTAAAGGGGTGTTACAGGAAGGAGGAGATAATAAAGAAGCCCTACCGTACGGTAGGGCTCTAGGCTAATAAAAAAATTAGATTTATAATGAAAAAAAATAAATTGCCCAATAGTACAAAAAAAGTGAAACAGTGCCAAAAAAATAGCTATAAAGTAAACCCTGCAAGCTAATTCTCTGTTTCTTTTTTTAAATTTAGGTAGAAGCGAAAGCTCAGTAGCCAGCTAGGTACCTTTGCGCTGGAGGACAGTATACCATACAAAAATGTATATCATTAGTGAACTAAGCAGAAAAAAACAAAGATTTCTTCTTTATTTAGAAATAATTGCTTACCTTTCACCTAATGGTCAATATCTTTAGAGGGAGGTATGGCATAGCCAACACCTGCTATATGATTACGAAATCCTGACCATATTTTATATTAATCTTAACTATATCATACAAATGTACGAAGAACACATGCAAGTAAAAGATACAGATGAAAACCATTGTAGAATATGCGAGTACTTGGTGAAATATTGTATACGGCTTAAGAGAGCAAAATATCTTTGCAATTTAGAGAACTATGGCGCATCGACTTATTTATATGATAGGGTGATGGAATACGTAAAAGAAACAGCTAGAGATGAAGGCAAAAGTTTCACCGAATTGTCAACGCAACGTATAGCTAGACTATTGCAGCAGCAGGCAGATGCTTATGATGGCTGGAAGAAATATGACAAAGCTCTTGAAGCACTTCAGAAAGCCAAAGTACTATTGGAAGAATTGGATCCCGAAAGATACATCCCTCACGAAGATAACGCTACACTCAAAAAGGATATAGCCACCGTAAACCGTCGTATAGCTGCCATGCGAAAAAAAGTGACCGCTAGCCAATCCTAGTCTATAGGCATCAAGCAGGGCACTTTCAAGTATGCAGTCTAGACACGATTAGCGCTTAAAAAAGCGTTTTAAACATAAAAGAGATGCTTTTGTATATTTTGCCAAGTGGTCTTTACAGCTTAATGAGCAGGTAGCGGTTAATGCTTATGGGCAAAACACACTAAGCAAAGCAGCGTTTTTGATCAATGGCCACTTATGAGATAGGCACCACTTATTTGGGTTGGTAGTGCGCTAGAAATTCCCTGAACTTGGCAAAGGCTTTACTTCTATGGCAAATCTTATTTTTCTCTTTGCTTGGCAATTCTGCAAAAGTTTGCGTATAGCCGTCTGGCAAGAAGATAGGATCCCATCCAAATGTGTTGTCTCCCCTTGGTGGGACAATGGTGCCTTTGCATTGCCCGACAAAAAGCTGCACATCTTGTCCCCTGCCTGCGCTGAAGGCAAAAGTACACTGTCCTATGGCTGATTTGTCTGCAAACTGGTGCAGCATTTTCACCAGCCCTTCCGTGCCCACAGCAAGCATAAAGTCTTTGATATAGGGGCCGGGTAGCCCATTGAAGGCAGTACACATGAGCGATACATCTTCGATCAGCACAGCTGTATCGCAGTGTTTGGTGGCTTCTATGGCCTTCTTAGTCGCAATGACTTCTGGTGGGCCTTGCACCTCATCCAGCGCTATAGGCTGATGGGTAATCTTATATCGATCGGCTAAAGCAGCGCCTTCCATAATGTCCATAAACGCTGCGAGCTTCCTTTGGTTACCCGTAATAAAGGTGATGATACATTTTTTGTCTTGCATATTTGATCAATACATGAATAAGGTTGTGACCTGCTCCTGCCACTACACAGCAGGGTATGATGATGACGGCTTCTTACGACCTCATCAGTTCTATATTTCCTTGTTCAGCTGTCTGATACAGCCTGTCATAACAATACACTGCAAAAGGAACTAAGATAGTGATTGTTGTGATCAACAACAGCAATAACACCCCATTTGTTTCCCTTTTTGAAAAACCAAAATATATTCGTATTTGTTTTTTGATCCATGCTATCATCATATTATGCTTGTGATGTAAACTACCCTATATTAAAACATGAGCGCTTCCAGTGGCTAAAGCCACGCTCTTTTTTGATGCTCCACCAACACTGCACAAGAGCTTCTTGGGATCTGTATCTCTAACATTTCCCCTACATCCACTATCGAAAAGAGCGCGCATCGCTCTTTTCGACAACTAAGTTCCAGCGCTTAGTATAAGTTGTATTGCCGCTGCTGGATGACTTCGGCAGCATTGATATCCCCATTATCAGTGTGCTCACAAGCACTTGTCTTGCTTTTTGCCGTTCTTGAGGTGAATGTGATGGCAATGTGCACATTCTTGGGGTGTGTTTCCATTCTTATTCCTAATATCACCTTAGCTAAAGTTAATAATTTTATCGCAATATTCAAAAGGCGAGCTTGATGTTTCGCTAAAGCAGGAGAGATTGTGTCCCATTTTTGTTCACATACTCAATATAGGCTTTTCTTGGCCCATGTAGGATTTGTGCTTATCCAAAAGACTGATGTACTCATGCTAATAACCCGCTTTGAAGTGGCGTTAAGTTAATAAAAAGTTAACTATTTTTAATTTTTGGCATTTTTTCTTACTTCAAAAACTAAAACTAGGCCATAAGTTTCCTAAAAAGTTTCTATATCACAAAATAATATTATAAAATTGCGGAGAACTTTAACCCATTAATTTATTATGTATAAACAAAGATATCATATCAAACTTCTTTTGCTGCTATGTGCAGGCATCCTTTTACCTACTATGCAAGCAGCACAGCAACCTATTAACAGAGATGCAAAAATCGATATTCCTAGTGATGAGGTATACCGTTTACCAACAAATTTACAGCCTTCAGTATCAAAGATTAAAAAAGCAACAGCTAAGGATCAAGACCTGTACTTGGTTCCCCAGCAGCTCATGCTTGTGGGAGGGGGTATCGAAGAAAAACTAACATGGAAACGCAGAAGTTATCCACCTAATACCTATGCCGTTAGGATAGTATGTACAGGTAGGGTCTCAAATCTAGCTCAAAATATGCAGCCACAAAGCAGTAGTTTTTTAGAAAGTACGTTTGGGGCACTTGATGAGTTTGGTAAATTTGTTAAGGAGAATAAAAAAAGAATTATTAGCTCAGCAGCTTTTATAGTGGTTCTTTTGGGGTGTTTAGAGACATTAGTCGTAACACAGCTCCGAGAAAATAACCAACAAAAAAATTTATCACTCATAATAGGGGGCTGCATCATGCGTTTTTGCACTGAAATAGCAGATTAAGGTTATGTAAGCTATGTCTGATTTGTAAAATATAAAGTGTTTCCATGCAACTGATGCAACAAAGCCATTACATATTATAGGTCAATTGGAATTTTATGCGGGGAGTGGCAGCAAAAGGTTTACCACTGCCCTGTATTCCAAAAGAGCTATAGCATTGCCATTGAAGCGAAAGATATTTTTTCACGCGATAGATGAAAATAAGGCCAAGACGTATCCCTTGTCCAGCGGTTTTAGGAAAGAGCGTACCAGATTTTATATCTGGGGTATAGTGGTAAAAAGCTGCTTTGGCTTTGGTATAAAAGAGCGTTAGATGTAGCTTAACGGTAAAAGCCTTAAAGTCAAACGCCAAATTTTCACAAAAGCTGCAAGAGATCATCTTATACCACGCGCTGCCTAGCTGAGTGGCAAATGTCAGTGCTGTATTGAAAACGCAAGCTTGGGTGACATATTTCCATTTCAGCTTTAGAATAGGCAAAAAGGGCTGTTCAGGTTTGATAGTACCTTTATACTTGGCTTCTAGTGTGGATTGCTTGTCCCACTTATAACTCATTTCTGTTTCATGTTTAATTTCATAAGGCAGGTTTTTTTTGCCTAAAATAATATTTTGCGTACCTTTTAACGTATGGGAGATCGTGCTTCCTAGTAATGGATGCTGGTAGCCGACCTGTAGCGTGTTTTTGTTGATATGGCTATTATTGCCGTGAAAGCAATGAAAGTTGGGCGCATAATAGGCATAATGCAACATCAACTGATGCTTTTTGCCTAACGTAATCTTATTGCCTAAGGCATAACCCACGCCAACAGGAAGTTGCTGATTAGCAGAGGAAGCTGGCATTTGTTTGCCTGGTGAGGAGAGTGCCAGCTCGCCGATCAGGTGGTGGTTGTTATGCTTCAAGTGACCAAAAACACTAGCATTGTTATTTTTTCTTTGGTTAAAATGGCCCTTAGCAGGTTTATAGGCATAGTTGTAATGGCTATGCAGATATGTTGTCCCTATGCTGGACGATGGTGTTGGGTGGTATATCATTGCAACACCCAATAGCTTCTCGTTAAATTTGCTTTTTTCTTCCCACATAGCTGTATTGCGATAGGTGGTATAGCTTGAGGAAAGCGACTGTACATAAGGAGCCGCAGCGGGTTGGGCATCTTTTTCTTTCTTTGTACCATCATATAAAGTGGCAAAGTAAGGATTATAAGCAGTATAGACCAACCACTCTAACTTCTTAGACGCAAAATGTAACGCTCCTCCTGTAAGACCGTCATTGCGATTTTTGCTTTTAACAGGGGTAAGCAGGTTTTTGGGATGTGCAAACTTACTACTCAGTGTTTCTTCGCGCTGGGCACCACTATTGAGTACTAATCCTTGTCCGACCTTGGCATTGTATTTTCCAAAGATAATGCGTTTCAGCAAAGGGGTGATGATTTTCCCCTCTATCACAACGTAAAGTCGGTAAAAAGCATACCTAAGTGGCTCTCCTACCCCCTTATAAGCAAGGAGGCCAATATCATAGGTGCCTTTTTTCTTCATGATATAGGTCCCTACGAGTTCGGCCCCGTGCCCTTCATCTTGATTTTTTTGTTGACGTGGCTTTTTGTGCTGCCTAGCAGAAGGCACCACACAAACAATAACTTCAGAAGTGTTGGCTGTTTTCTTTTTTTGAGTACTTTTTCTAGCGTTTTTCTCGCGCGGCTTGGTGCGTGCTACAGGAGCCAGCTTGACATAAGGACGTATAGCTTCTATAGTGCTTTTATCCCAAGCAGGTAAGAGACCAAGGTCTTCTAACCTATACAGGGGATTGTCTTCGTTGATATATGATAGATAGGCTTTTTTTTGTGTCGTAGTAATGAGGCCCGCCTCTTCTAGTAAGTGGATATTCTCTCTCGTTAAGAGGATAGGCGCAGCTTTGTATTGGGTGCGCAAAGCTGTTGGGGAAGGTGCTTGGGAAGCATGCACATAGCACTGGGGAGGGATATTGATTAATCCTAGCCAAAGTAAGGTAAAGCAAAAGGCCTTATACATGATATAAAGTTAAGGGCAATAGTATGCAGTAGTATATGGTATATATATAGTGTAAAAATTTTTTATGCTCAAAAATTATAGACCAACACAGCCTTTTGATAAAAAAGATATGGATTTTCACACAAAAAGCAAAAATATACAATTACACTCACATATTAAAGGGGACAGATAAGTGACTTTGCTTGCAAAAATTGTGCGCTGCTTCTTCATCACTTGATAGCATATTGATTGCATTGGGTTTTCGCTCTACCATAATCCTTGGCAGCCGCATTTCTCCCAAAGACCACTGTGTACCACAGGTTTTTTTACAAAGCTTATTTGCTGTTATATTTGCATAAACAAGAAAATTTTGCACAAATAGGCTGGGATTTACAAGCAAATATAAGCGGTATCCAAAGTTATTGAGAATAACTTACTAAATTTGCCCCACATTCTGTAGCATAGATAGATTAGTTTGATAGATATTATGGGAACAACAGAAGCCAATCTTCTAAAGGGATTTAAAATATTGATCGCACAGCCTGAAACGTTAGGTTTACGTACCACTTACCATAAACTCACAGAGCACTATGGTGTACAGGTCGATTTTCGCATGTTTACAAAGGTAGCGTTTATTACAGCCACCGAGTTTAGGCATAAGCTAGAAAAGTTAAACAACGTCAACAAAAAGAGAAAATACGATTACACCGCTATTATTTTTAGAAACCAAACAGCCATAGACTGTTTTTTCTCACTAGGAAAAGAGGCTAATATTAGTTTCCCACCGATGATCAAGTACTTTTTCTTTACGGAAGCACTTAAAAGTTACATTAAAAAGTACATTAGAGTAGAAAAGCAAAAGCTTCTCTATTCGCCTAAAAAGACAGAAGAGCTTTCAAAAATCTTAAAAAGGCACAAGAAAGAGCGCTTTTTAATCCCTTGTTCTGATATCGGGAAGAAAAAAACCCAAGAATTTTTCAAAAAAGAGATGGGAACTTTTTGTGAATATAAAACGCTCATCATCTACGCTAACGAGCCTTGTGCGTTACAAACTTTAGTCCCCAGCAGCTACAACATTATCGTTTTCTTTAGTCCATTTGCGGTAAAAGCTTTTGTAACAAATTTTCCTAAACAAAAATTCACCAACACAAAGATAGCCTCTTTTGGACAAAAAACGCTGAATGCATTAAGAAGAGCAGGTCTAAAACCTGAAATTATTGCACCTTCCTCTATGCTCAATGAGCTCTACGAATATATAGGCAAGCTGAAAGATGCGAGCTAGTCGTTATACTAAGCAGTGCTATTAATCGGTTCTGTTATGTGCAAAAATACTTTTTGCATTTAAGGTAGTTATTCGCGCCACTTCTTCCATATTGACCTCTTTGAGCATTGCGATCTGCTCGGCCACCAATGGGAGATAGCTAGGGTCATTTCTTTTTCCTCGAAAAGGAGCAGGCGCAAGATAGGGACTATCTGTCTCTAGGACGATGTGGCTAAGGTCGATGGCCTTAGCGGTTGCCATCACCCCTTGCGCATAGGTAACCCTACCTCCTATACCAATGTAGAAGCCAAGATCGATAATCTTTTGGGCTTGTGTTAAGCTTCCTTCAAAACAATGAAAAATGCCTCTTAACTTCCCTGTTTGATTTTTTTCAACTACTTTTATCACCTCATCTAAACTATTACGTGCATGTAATATCAACGGTAAACCCGCATCTAAAGCCCACTTGGTCTGCATTTCCAATGCAGCTACCTGCTCCTTATAAAAGCGGGTGTCCCAATAAAGATCAATGCCCACTTCGCCTATGCCTACAAAAGCTTGTTGCGCTAGCCATGTCTCCATTTTATCTAGCACTGCCTTAAAATTTTCTTTCACCTCACAAGGATGTAAGCCTAGCATAGGATAGCAAATAGTAGGATAGGCTTTGGCCAAGTCCAGCATCGGCGTGATCGTGGTTAGGCTTAAATTAGGTAAGTAAATTTTGGTGACCCTTTTTGCGGTACAGTTGCTAATAATAGCTGGCCATTCTTCCCTTTTATATTTTTCATCATATAAATGTGCATGTGTTTCTATTAATGTGCTCATATGTTTTTATATAAACTAAAACGATTCTTATAGTCAATTTTAACTAAAAATTGTGCTATTTTTTGAGGTTAAACCTGCCCAAGTTACGTATTATTTTTTAGAAACAGCTTAAGCGACTTACGCTGACCGTGCTTCCTGTGAGATGACAATGCGCTGCCTTTCTATCGAAAATATACACAATGGATTTTTTTGTGCTTTTATCTCCTATTTCGCACCAAAAATATGTGTTTATGGCTCAATATAAAAGTTAAGGTGCGTCACATGA
>JBCCVH010000009.1:0-12918 GCA_039195685.1 Bacteroidota bacterium
CTTGCACTTACCATAGTGTTAACTATTTGTATATTTGCACTTACCGTAGTGTTAACTATTTGTATACTTGCACTTACCATAGTGTTAACTATTTGTATAGATGTATAAAAGAATATTATATAGGCCAATAGAGTCTGGGTATAGTTTTTTTCTACTAGGCCCTAGGGGAACAGGAAAAACAACCTGGGTTAGAAACATGCTAGATAATGAACATGTGTATGTTAACCTCTTAGATGCTAATACGTTTAGAACTCTGGATGCTAACCCATCTAGAATAGGAGAATATTTACCTAAAAATAAAGAAAGATGGATTTTTATCGACGAAGTACAAAGAATACCTGAAATGCTAAATGATGTTCATTACTTAATAGAAGAAGGTTATCGCTTTGCTTTAACAGGTTCCAGTGCACGCAAACTTCGAAGAGGCGGTGTTAACCTCTTAGCAGGAAGAGCTAGAATACATACTTTTCACCCGCTTATCATGCAAGAAATTGGTAGTGAGTTTAGCTTATTACATGCTTTAAGTTATGGTTTATTGCCTACTTCCTATAAGTTGAGGAAAAAACCAGAAGATTCATTAGAATATCTGAGTTCATACATCAATAGTTACTTGACAGAAGAAATTAAGGAAGAAGGAAGGGTTAGAAAATTATCTTATTTTAATAGATTTTTAGAAATAGCAAGCTTTTCACAAGGTCAACCAATAAACACAACTAATATTGCAAGAGAGTGTTTTGTTAGCCGCCTAACTGTTGACAACTATTTTAGCATATTAGAGGATTTACTTCTAGGTTCTTTTTTACCCCCTTTTACTTCACGTGCAAAAAGAGAGATAGTTAAGCAGCCAAAATTTTATTTTTTTGATGTGGGTGTGTATCGAAACTTACGTCAAATGGGTCCTTTAGATAATATTACGCAAGTCGATGGGCCAGCGCTCGAAACCATAGTTTTACAGCACCTGAGAGCCATCAATGATTACTTAAAAAGAGGGTATCGTTTTTATTACTGGAGAACAAAATACGGCTTTGAAGTTGACTTTATTGTTTACAAAAGAGGTAATCCTATTATTGCTATTGAAGTAAAGGGTTCTGATTATCTTAATAGCAAGGATTTTAAGGGTCTTAAATCCTTTAAAGAGCAGTATAGCGACAGTAAATGCTATATCATATATAGAGGTAGTCCAAGAAAGCAGGGTGAGATAACCGTTATGAACATAGTCGATTTTTTGATGCTTATACCGTCTCTTTTGGGCGCTATCACAAATACTTAGTTAACCATATAAGTAACCTATAAGCTATTTTAAAACTTTCTCTAAACGTTCCTACGCGTACTTTTCTATAAGATGGGCAAATTGAACATCATGTGACGATGCTCTTCAGCTTTTATATTGAACCATAAGCGTATATTCTGCACCACAAATATGCGCTCTATTGTAGTGGCTTGCAGGGATATCGGGGCTTATTTTTCGGCATCCAAATCTTCTGCGATGATACCCTTGTGTTTTAAGAGTGCACCGACAACGCTTTGGGTGGCAACCCCATCGTGGATCTTATATGTAGGATCGAAGGGCCTTCCTTCTGTGCCTGGGATGATAACTTCCACCTTTTTGTTGTAAATGTGCTTATCTTTCTCGGCCAACTTGGTAAGCGGCTCCATATGGGTCGTAAGCAGTGTGAGACAGTTGGTATAGTTTTTATTACGCTCTTTTAGTATGTCACAAGCGTAAGGTTCGGCAAACTTGCGATCTAGCCCACCGCCGAGTATTTCATCTAATGTGGCTAATATAGGCTTTTTAGTAGTTTTAAGCAGCTCGGTGTGTTTCTTGATGACTTCCATGCTGGCTTCGGCCAATGAGAGGCCTCTTGCGAGGTCTTGGGCTGGATTCACGTAGGTGATGATTTTATGAAAAACCGATTGTTGAAGGCTTTTGGCAGCAGCGATCCCCCATACTTGTTGGCAAATAATGTTAATGGTGCTTTTGAGGATGTAAGTTGTCTTTCCACCTGTATTAGGTCCAGTAATCACGCAAGTACGCATGCCATTGGCACTATCCATGTTTAGATCATTGGATATGGCTTGCTTGGCAGGAAGGGAGGGATGCCATAGTCCTTCTGCGTTTATGATAGGTGCATCAGCTGGGGTGTCAAGAAAAGAACCAAAGACAAACTTATTGGTATCTTTAGGCAGATTGTTGTGCTCTTCTATAATTTTTACAATGCCATATTGTGCGTCTAGCTCTCCCATTTCATAGATAAGGCTAGAGAGCTTTTTTTTGTTCTCCTTGAGGCGCTCGTAAAGTGCAAGTAAATTGCCTGTATGGTTGAAGAAATACCACCTATCATGAAGCTTCACATGATGAAGGAATTTTATGAGCTTACCTATCTCAGTATTTCCTTTTCTTGCTTCTTCAAGTAATTTACGGGTGTAGCGCAAATTTTTCCCGTAGTACTGCTTAAGCTCAGGATGCGCTAGAATCAGCTTGGTAAGGGCATTTGCATTGCGGACAAGTGCTTGAAAAGGAGCTAGATTGGCAGCCAAGAAATTAAGGGTGCTTCTGTTTTTTCTGAAGTTTTTAATGGCGCGATACCAAAAATAAGTACCAATAGAGCTTAGGATGGACCCCAAAAAAAGGAAATAAGTAAATTCCTCTGATGACCAACATCCTTTCCTCAAAAGATCGAAACCAGAAACGTTTATCTGTTCGGTAGCACTTTCTATGTCCCACTGCAGCGGATAAAAATGAGGTAAAAAGGGCACTATCATTGTATTTCTTAATGTCCAGGCTAGTAAAATGGCACTAAATGATCTTTTTGTGGAGTCCCTATTAAATATAATACAATAGTGGTGCTGCTTTGGAATATAGACTATATTGTATACATGATTGTAGCCGAAAAATAATAATGTAAGAAGCATAAATAAAAATGAAGTGATAAACATCTTATTCAACAAAAAATCGCTCCAAAATTTACCTAATTGTAAAGCAAATCCAGATTGGTTGTACCTGGCTAGGCCGAAGCGCTTAAAGTAAAATTTATTTAATTCCTTCTTAAACATGGGGTGTGTAAGGACATGGTCTTTTTTCCAAAAAGCAAGCCTTTGTGCTTCCCCTTGCTGGATATTGCTCAGTTTCTCCTCGATCTTTTTGGTGGTAGCTTTGTCTTTGAGCATTGCTTGGATGCACTTCTGCTTAGTAGTGATGGTTTCAAGGTTTGTGCTGGGGTTGACGATTTGGGTGGCCATCGCACATTCACCTACAAGGGTTTTGGTTCGCTTAAGGGATTGCAGGACATTTTTTTCTGGGGATTTTTGTTGTCCAGCAATTAGATTAAGGTCTTGCCAAGAGTAAAGGTCTAGTACAGGTGATTTTTCTGTTTGTAGCATTTCTTTGACCTTATGGCTTTTGCTAAATATTTTGGTGAAGATGATATCGGCAGATTCTTTTTTATTGAGATCGGGAATATGTGCACCAGTGAGCTTGCCTTTATTGATATCTTGACGCATTGCCTGCTGTTCTGCATTATTTTGCTCTTCTTCTTCAAAGAAGAGGTCACTAGCTTTGTGGTCTGTTGCTATAGGAATAGACCTTAGATATTCTTGGGCAATATCTCTTAACTTGATCATCTTGATTTTTGTTTTTTAATTCTATACGAGTGTCTTAGCTTGTGATGACTAGGGGCATATATTAGCGTGGTGCGAGTGGGACTTGAACCCACAACCCTTTGATCTTCAGTCAAATGCTCTACCAAATTGAGCTATCGCACCTTCTGATCACAACCCCCCAATTTACTAATAAAATAGCATATTAGGAAATATAACCCTCTATTTCATACCAAGGGGATGCGTTTACGGCTTAATATAAAGGCTAATCAAGCTGATGTGATGTATACGTGGGCCGCTTTAGCGTGTGGTAGCTATATCAAAATATAACGAAAGTTTCAAGATCATCTATAGGGTGTTGTCTAACTTATGGTTGTTTTTTGCGTTAAAAGTGTTAAAAATTTAGGGCACAATATGCGGTATAAGCTTGAAAAAGGGAAGTAATGGCAAGAGATGCTTCCAAAGTTTGGGCCAACTTTTCAAGGCTGTGCGTAATCTACAATTTTTTTCCTCAAATACGCACTTTTTTTAGACCTAAAGCCTCTACCTGTAGGCCTTAGCCTTCTTTTTGAGGAGCGAACAAAGGCACAACAGCGCTTATCTGATACGCTTGACAGCTTTTAAGAAGAAGTGCTTTGCAGAGCTTAGTATGCGCATATGGTTTGTTTAATTTAGGATTTTAACTATATTGCATGGCTGAATATTAAACTAAACACAGACGTTATGAAAGAAAAAGAAATGCCCTTACTTTTAGGAGCGCATACATCTGCTGCAGGAGGGGTATGGGAGGCTTTGTATCGTGGGGAGGCAATAGGTGCAACTACAGTACAGCTTTTTACCAGTAACCAGCGGCAATGGCGGGGTAAGGTGATAGATAAGGATACAGTAGCGCGTTTTCAGACAGCGCAGCAGGAGACTGGCCTTAGGGATATTATGTGCCATGCGAGTTATTTATTGAACTTGGGGTCGCCTAATAGGGAAATTTTAGCCAAAAGTCGTATGGCATTTCGTGAAGAGGTTGTGCGTTGCTTGGCTTTGGGTATTAGGTATTTAAACTTTCACCCTGGCGCAGCATTGGATGGCAGTGTATCGGCTTGTTTGGATCGCATTGTAGAGAGTCTTTTAGGAGTAGGTGATTTGATGACAGGGCAAAAGGGCCTACATCTCTTGATCGAAACGACCGCAGGGCAGGGCTCTACGGTGGGCTGGCGCTTTGAGGAGTTGGCGCATATCTTGAAAGGGACGGCGACTACATTGCCTATGGGGGTTTGTATGGATACATGTCATGTGTTTGCGGCAGGGTATGATATTCGAACGCCAGCTGGATGGGAGAAAGTATTGGCTGAGTTTGACCGTATTGTAGGCTTAGATGCACTATTGGCATTTCATCTTAATGATTCGCTACATGATCTAGGTGCGCGAAAAGATCGCCATGCACCGCTGGGTAAAGGGAAAATAGGGATGGAGGCTTTTGCGTTCCTTATGCAGTCTGCTGTGACGCGCACACTGCCTAAATACTTGGAAACGCCTGGTGGGCCTGATGTGTGGAAGGAGGAGATTGCACATTTATGTACTTTTGTGTAAAATGCCCATCTACTTGTTTTTCTACTGGATGGTGCCTTATTTTTGGGGGTAAATTAGTTTTGTGGCATATTGTTTTAAAAAAGTTTAATTTTTAAACTCTCTTTTCTTAAATATTTGGATAATATAGTTATATACATTTTTTATTTGTTACATTAGAAACACAATGTATTGTGTATTTACGAGACATTTTTGTTTCTTTAAAAACAAATACATATATTTGTCGAATGTAAAACATAAATGTGTATGTCTATAGCAAAAGAGAAAGGATTAAGTGAGGCTGCTAGAGCGCGTGTATTTTCGCAGTATAAGCGGTTGTGTGATGGATTGTCTCCTAGTATTACAAAAAAAGAGCGAAGTGCCATTGATACAGCGTTTGCCATGGCGTTTAAAGCGCATGAAGGGGTTTTTAGAAAGTCGAAAGACCCTTATATTGTGCATCCATTGAATGTAGCGCAAATCGTCTCAGAAGAGCTGAAATTAGGGGCTATTTGTGTGATCAGTGCTTTATTGCATGATGTGGTAGAAGATACTGATCTGCGCTTGCATGATATAGAGAAAGAGTTTGGAAAGCAGGTAGCGGGTATTGTAGATGGCTTGACGAAAATAGATCGGGATTTCCTATGGTACACATCAAAGCAAGCGGCTAACTTCCAAAAATTATTGCGGTATATTACCCAAGATAGCCGCATTATCTTAGTGAAGCTGGCGGATCGACTGGATAATATGCGAGCTATTCATTTTTTACCGAAGATCAAACAATGGCGGATAGCTTCTGAAACAAAACTGATCTATGCGCCTATTGCGCATCGTTTGGGGCTGAGCAAACTCAAAACAGAATTAGAAGAACTTTATTTAAAGACGGTAGACCCTGAGCGCTATCATGAGATAGCAGGTAAGATCCAAAAAAGCTTAAAAGAGCAGGAGCAAGAGCTTATTAACTTTGTGAAGCCGATAGAGGCTGAAATGAAAAAGCAGGGCTTGAAGTTTAGGGTAAAAACGCGGACAAAGTCTATTTATTCTATCTATAATAAGATTAAGGAAAAGAACGTTAAGTTTAATGAAATATATGACTTTGTGGCTGTGCGGATTATCTTAGATGAGGTGCATGAAAAGGTGCGTTGCTGGCAGACGTATGGCATTGTGACGAGTCTTTATACGGCGAATACGAAGCGTAAAAAAGATTGGATAAGTACGCCGCGTTCTAATGGCTATGAATCGTTGCATATTACAGTGTTGAGCGATAATGAGCAGTGGGTGGAGGTGCAGATTAGGACGGAAAGGATGAATGAAATAGCCAGCCGTGGTATTGCGTCTCACTGGAAATATAAAGAAAAAAAACCTAATCCTTTAATGGCGGGGTTTGATAAGTGGCTGGGGGAGATGAGCAAGCTGGTAAGTGCTGAGAAGAATAGCTTGGCGGCGATGAACCATCTGGAAATAGGCTTGTATACAGAGGAGATGCATGTGTTTGATCGAAAGGGGAAAGTGGTTATTTTACCGAAAGAGGCTACGGTATTGGACTTTGCGGTGGAAGAATTGGAAGAACGTGGCTTGCATTGCGATTATGCGCTGGTGAATGAACAGGTGGTGCCTCCTTATCATGTACTAAAAAATGGAGATAGTATACATGTAGAAATCAACGAGAAAATAGTGCCAGAAGAAAAAGCACTGAAATATGTGGCTACTGCTAAAGCGATGCGGGTATTGCGCCTCTTTTTTAAAGAAAAGCGGGAGCAAAAGATCTTGATCGGACAAAAACAACTTGCAGATCAATTTGCCAAGTATAGGGTGGCTTTTATCCCTGAGATTGTGGAGCAGTTTAAGGAGTTCTTAGGGGAGGAGATTATTGAGGATGTCTACCATAAAATCGGGCAAAATCTTGTGCGTGACTTAAACATGGTGGTGGAGAAGTTTATGAAAACGCTAAATAAAGCAGATTTAAAGAAAATAGAAAAGGGGGAAAACTTTCTTTTGAATCGTAAAAAAACGTTATTGATTGGGGAAGATAATAGGGATCGCTATAAAATTAGTGATTGCTGCTCACCTATTCCAGGTGAAGAAATATTTGGGATTATTATGGCCAATCAGGTGGTGAAAGTGCATAGTATGCATTGCAAAGATCGTAATAAGGTGCTTTCGCGCTATGGCTCGCGTATGATCAGCGTTGAATGGTACAATCCTGCATTGGTGGAAGTGTCTTTTTATATCCGTGCGGTGGCTTATAAGGAGCTAACCAAAAATATGCTGAATATTCTGAAATTGTTTGATGTGCAGGCATTGCTACTGAATAAAACTACCTTAGAAAATGAAGTAGAGGGCAATATTTATTTGGCGGTGCGGGATATCAAAGAAGTAGTAGAGTTTATGCGCAAAATGAAAGCGGTAAGAGGTGTACGGGAGCTTGTCAAAAATAAAAAACTACCTGCACGTTAAACATGTACCAAAGCCTCTACTGCTCATATTCCGCCCCAAAAATATGCGTTTATGGCTCAATATAAAGGTTAAGAAGAATCGTATGATGTTTAAATTGGCTATTTTACAGGAAAATAGGCGTATCAAAATATAGAAAGCATTTAGGGGGAGTTTCAAAATAGCTGATATGGTGCAGTATAGCCTGTTTTTTATTTTTAGTTAACTAAAAATTTTGAAAAATTTGGTGCGAAATATGGGCTACTTGGCGTTTGGATGGCTAGCTTAAAATCGTAAAAAAACCTGTGAGGGGATAAAACTCTTTCTAATATTTCTTTTCCCTAAGAAAATTGCCTACCTTTATGCCTAACTTATAGGAAATGAAAGAAGATTTACTCTACTATATATGGGCATTTCAGCAATTTAAGCCCAAAAAGCTGAAGACCGCCAATGGAATGCCCATAAAAATTGTCAACAAAGGCACAAGAAACAACCACGCAGGGCCTGATTTTTTAGAAGCCACACTTTGCCTGAATGGAAAAGTGCATCGTGGGTCTATAGAGATGCATGTCAAAAGCAGTGACTGGTATGCTCATGCCCATCAAAAAGATCCCGCATACAAAAATGTAATTTTACATGTAGTTTGGGAGCATAATAAACTGGTGCAAGTCGACAACAGGGTGGTCCCTACGTTGGTGCTATCGGGCTATGTAGCTTCATCTCTTCTAGGTCGCTACCAGATGTTGATGGAAGCGCAGCATCCTATTGCTTGTCGTGCCCAGTTGCCGCTTATCACTCAGGCACAATGGCAAAAAGTAGCCAAAAGGGCTTTGGTCCAAAAACTCAATAGTCGCTATAATAAAATTGCTGGCTGGCTGGCACGCTATAATAATGACTCTGAAGAGGCGACTTATCGGGCCTTGGCCTATAATTTTGGGTTTAATGTGAATAGCACGCCTTTCCTTGCCTTGAGTGAAAAAGTCCCTTTAAAGCTGGTCTACAAATATAACAATGACCTCCTCTGCTTAGAAGCACTCTTTTTTGGGCAAGCAGGTTTCCTAAGTGAAGTCCCTAGAAAGTGCGCATACCTCTCTCTACTGGTGGCACGCTATACCTATCTCAAAAAAAGACATAAGCTGCCTACCCCACTTGCACGGTCATCATGGCATTTTTTTCGCTTACGACCTGCCAATTTTCCGACGATTCGGATAGCGCAATTTGCTGCGTTTCTCCATAAGAAAACGTCCCTCTTTCATACGATGATGCACTATCCCTACCAAAAATCGTATAAAGATATGACGCTGAAGCAATCAGCTTATTGGCAGAAGCACTACCTGATCGGGAAGCAAGCACAGCAGCCAATCCCTGGCTTGGGTAAGTCTAGCCTACACAATATCCTGATCAATACGACAGTACCATTGCTAGTAGCTTATGGCAAAATACGTGGAGATGTGGTGTATATCAGGAAAGCTATGGCTTTGCTGCGCCAATTGCCACCAGAGCGGAATAAGCTTACCAAGCAATGGGAAGCGCTTGGCATTTCCATGAAAAATGCTTTGGAGACGCAGGGGGGGATTGCCTTGCTAAAGCAGCTTTGTGCTAGTAAAAAGTGCCTTTCTTGCGGTATTGGGCAGACGATTATCGCAGGAGATGATTTGTCTAAGGTAAAGCCAGTGCCGAAGCCATGTGCTACTACTAGCTCGCTGCCAGCCTTGCCTACTTACAAGCATATGCCTGTAAAGATTAGTAAGCTCGAGCAAAAAGTACAGGCTTTGCTGAAGACTTTCCACTATACAGGCACTTGCCAGCTATCGCTGAAGAGGTGAAGGGGATACAACGGATGGTAGCTTGGGTAGTAGCTTTGATGGCAAGCTCTGTGGTGGTGGTGCCATCCCAGTGGGCACTGATAAAACCACCTTTTTCTTTCAATACTTTTTGAAAAGTGGGCAAGTCATCTACTTGGGTGGTATTGGCGGTTTGAAAGGCGAGGGCTTTTTCATAGAGGGTGGTTTGTATGGTGTCCAATGTTTTTTGTAAGGTAGTGGCAATGTGTGTGTCCATGGGGAGAGTGGTTTTGGTCATGGTATCGCGGCGTGTGAGCTCAACAGTATTGTGGGCAAGGTCGCGTGGGCCAATTGCGATGCGTAAGGGGACCCCCTTTTTTTCATATTCGTTAAACTTCCAGCCAGGTTGGTAGTGGTCACGGAGGTCGAGGTGCACTTTGATCCCTGCTTGCTTGAGTTGGTTAGCCAGCTGTTGGGCAGGTTGCTGGAGTGTTTGGGGGTCGGTCCCTTTCTTATAGATAGGGATAATGACAACTTGTATAGGAGCTATTTTGGGGGGTAATACAAGGCCGTGATCATCGCCATGTACCATGATGAGTGCGCCGAGTAGTCGGGTGGTAAGTCCCCAAGAGCTTCCCCAAACGTGGGTTAGGTGACCTTTTTCGTCGGTAAACTTGACATCAAAAGCTTTAGCAAAGTTTTGTCCTAGGAAATGGGAGGTGCCGATTTGCAAGGCTTTTCCATCTTGCATCAGGGCTTCTAGGGTGTAGGTGGTTTGTGCGCCAGCGAATTGTTCGTTGTTGGTCTTTTCTCCCAAGATAACTGGAATGGCCAAATAGTGTTTGATAAAATCATGGTAGAGGTGGAGCATTTTCAGGGCTTCTTCCTGAGCTGCTGCTGGGGTGGCGTGAGCGGTGTGCCCTTCTTGCCATAGAAATTCGCTGGTGCGCAGGAAGGGGCGGGTTCTCATCTCCCAACGTACGACATTGGCCCATTGGTTGATGAGTAGGGGCAGGTCGCGATAGGATTGTATCCATTTTCTAAAGTGGTGCCATATGATGGTTTCTGACGTGGGGCGAACGACTAGGGGGTTTTCTAGCTTGGCTTTCGGGTCTACGATGAGCTTTTGGGTGGTAGGGTCGGCGGTTAGGCGATAGTGGGTCACTACAGCGCACTCTTTGGCAAAACCTGCAATATGATCAGCTTCTTTTGCAAAATAATGTACAGGGATTAGCAAGGGAAAATAGACATTTTGGTGACCTGTTGCTCTAATTTGCTGATCGAGGCTGTTTTTGATATTGTCCCATAGGGCAAATCCATAGGGAAGCATGACCATGGCACCATGGGTGTCACTTTGCTCTGCGAGTTGGGCGTGTCTTACAACAGATTGGTACCATGCTGGAAAATTTTTTGTACGCATGGGTAACTTTTCGTTCATATGGCTATGTCTGATCTATGGTATTGTCTTAGGGTGCTATAGCTCTGCGGGCATGCCTTTTGGCAATGCTGCCATGCTTGGGGTGGCAGTGGCAATAATACAAAAAAGTTGGGAACAAACCTAACAAGGGCTGGTTTTGGTAGTACTGACCCCCTACAGATGGTGCTGCATATAATTGCAGAAAATACTTTGCGACTAGCCTCTTCATCTATTGCAGCTGCTAGAAAGTGAAAAAAGCCAAAAAATAAGCATGTCTTACACATGCTTATTGCTGGAAAATTATAAATAATCTATCGCACAAGGGCTGGCGAGAAACAACCCATAGTATTCGTTACGTTTACTTCTTTCTAAGGATATACTCATGCACAAACAAGCTGACCTTTTCATTGATGGCTTTATGAAAGATACAATAAATGATGAAAAACACAATGCAGTTGATGGTATGCTCATTAAGCTGGATGTATCGCCGAGCATCCCTATCACTCAGTTCTAGCCTACGATATAGCCACCCTTTTGAGCTTGGCTTCTCAATCTTGTGTATATCCTCTAAATATAACTCCCAGGTTGCTACAATATCCTTTATCTGCCCCTTCTCTTGCATTTCTAAAGGCGCTTCCAGAGCTACTTCCCACACTTGAATGGGTTTGCTGCTATCCTTTGATTTTTCTCGATAAAAGTTGGAATCTACCGCATTCGCTTCCATAAACTTATCACTTAATAGGCCTCGGCAATAGTAAAATGTCAAGTTGATGTCCTCACAGCTGAAAATAAACGCTGCCTCCTGCAAACTTATACTAGAAGCTGCAAGTGTAGCTTTAATATCATTACTACGCTGGGCTATTGAGCTGATATTATCACGATTACTAACAGGAAATCCTGTTACGCGTATTTTGCCTTGCTCGCTTGTTTTGGGAAAACTATTATGGGTAATAAAGATGTATAGCTGCGCTGGCTGGGATTGGCTGTCGTTTTGCCCATCTTGATCTTTTTGTGCTGATTTACCCACAAAGAGAGCGATATTTTTCCTGTCATCATATGTATAAAACTCGCATATATCCTTGAAGTCAGCTATTTTGTAAACAGGACTGTCGTCACTAGACAAGTCATAAATAAGCTCACTGCTTACTGGTTGTGCGGTGTTGTCTATTGGATTATATAACTTTTGTAGGGTAGCAGCCTTTACCTTTTGTAGGCCTAAAGCATAGCATAAGCAAAGAAGGCTAATAAGTATATGGTATTTTTTATTTTTTAAATAGTTTATTCTCATTATGTTGTGGGTTTAACGTTTATCTGCTTTGTATTATATCTTGTGAGAGTACATATTTTCATACTGCCTCTGTATAATTAGTTAACCCTCAAATATAGCTAAGAACGTAAACTATACAAACTATACGGTGATACTGAGCAGTGCGAAACATCTGCTGAAACCACAAAAAACTTTCTTTATCCGTTACAATCAATAGTTTCCTTTGTTAATTAAATTTTGACTGCCACCTAGAAGCTAGCTTCTTTGGGCAATGATTTTTTACAGCAATTACAAGGTTTTGCATAAAAGGTGTAAAAAAGCTTGCAATTTTTACTCAAAAAAAGTGTCCATTTTATGTTCAAAAACGTTATTTATAGGCTCTGATTGTGTCTTAATTGAATACTTCAGGGTTAATTAATTAGTTTGTATTAAATTGCTACTTAAGCAATATAATTAATCAACGTTGATCAAATCCTTATTAACAGACCTCTATGCCTAAAATTCTATTTGATCCTTTGTTGATTTTTGAATCGTGGCGAGAATGCTAATTCTACATACAGGCTTTTGTGCCTAGATAAACATCAGCTTGTCTCACCACGGTTCAAAAGTATTGCTTATTTTCTATATTTTGGGTATAATTGATGATTTCTTTTCTTAGTTTTTTTATGCACCGCAAATTTAAAGGATATTACAGAAATGCGTACAAAAGAAGGGAGATTGTACTTATTTGTAGGTATAGACAGAACCACAAAATTTTGCTTTACCTGCCTGTACAAAAACCAAATTGCCGATACAGCCGTGGAATTTTTGAGAGCAATGCATGCTTCATTTCCTAATCTAATCAACAAAGTATTGACAGA